>JAFLJV010000267.1 GCA_022712845.1 Sulfurimonas sp.
TTTAGGGTTTGTTGGACAAACCTCAACACATATTCCACAACCTTTACAATGATCCATATCTATACCAATCATTTTTTTATCTCTTGAAATAATTGATACATCTGGACAATAAATCCAACAAAATTGACAATCAATACAATAGTCTTTATTGAAAACTGGTTTAATCAGTCTCCAGTCTGCTACACTTGCTTTATAAGAGTTGTTTTCCGAATAAGTACGATCTTCTTGTCTTGTTCCAGCAATATCATCTATACCGCCATCAAATGAACGAAGCATAGCTCCAATTTCGAACTCATCCCATCCTTTTTTTGCCATCATTAGCTCCTTATTTCACTTCGTCATAAGCTCGTTGAATTGCAACCATATTTGCATCAACAATCTTTTGTGGTAATTTAGAAAGAACTCTTTTCATATTTTCTTTAAAAAATTCTATATCATACATCCCAGAAACTTTCATAAATGCACCAAGCATTGGTGTATTTGGAATAGGGCGACCAATAGTTTCATTTGCAATTACAATACAATCAACAACATGTATTTCTTTACCTTCAAATAAAGGTTGAGCTTTTCTTAACTCTTCTACGCTTAAATGAGTAGTAACTATGTATTTTGTTGTATCTTTGTGATGTATTGTAACATCTGTTGTTATTGCTAATGCAGGATCTATTACAAAAACATAATCTGGTTTCATATATTTTTCATGATTCATAATCACTTTAGTGTCTACACGGTTATATGCTGTCATTGCAGCTCCACGCTTAGCAGATCCATAAAATGCAAATGCTTGTACATGTTTACCTGTTGTAGAGATAACATCTGCTAAACCTTTAGCACCTGTAACTGCACCTTGCCCAGCTCGACTATGCCATCTAATTTCTAGCATAAATTCTCCTTCTATCTTTTTATGTAAATACTCAGTCGTAAATTGTTTCTTATTTTATGCAACTTGCTCTTAAATATAGCTTGAGATTATAGAGTTTATAATTAAGCACAAAAAGTGTGTTGTTTTTACCTGTTTTGAAGATAAGTAGTTGCTTCAAGTGCATCATTTAATACAATATCTGTAAATTTTTTCAATGTATCAAAATTATCATACCCACTCAGAACACCTATTGAATTTATATTTGCATTTTTTGCACTAAGGAGATCTAGTTTTGTATCTCCAATCATCCAAACTTCCCTGTTTATGGCATCTAGACTCTTTAATGCTTTAAGAATTGGCTCTTCATGTGGCTTTGGATTTATAACATCTTCTCTTCCTATTAGCACCTCAAAATACTCCATTAATCCAAAATGTTCCATCAATATTTTAGAATATTTCCCTGTTTTAGTTGTTACAATTCCAAGTGTTGCAAATTGACTCGCAATCTTAACTGCTTGTGTAGCATTTGGTAACATATGTGTTTTTATAGTAGAAATTTTTCTATATTCCTCTTTATATGTAGCAACATAATCCCAAACTTTATTTTTACTAACACCTAACTCTTCATACATAATATCTAATGGATATCCAATCAAAGCTTTTATTTTTTCATCATTTACATGTGGATAGTTGTGTACTTTAAATGAGTGGTGAAAAGTATCTACAATTGCATCCGTTGAATCTATAAGTGTTCCATCTAAATCAAAAAGTATTATCATATTATTTTTCCCATTTTATATAGTTATGCCAAACTCCACTTGGGCTTGGCTGGATGTTTTTTATATTTTTATTTACTGTTGTTATTGAGTTTGGAATATATAAAAATAGATATGGATTTTCATCAGTTATAAGTTTAAACATTTTCTTCCATACAATTGCGAGTTTTTCTTTATCTACTATTGATTGTGATTCTTCTATCATTCTGTCAATTTTTGGGTTGTTATACCCTATCAAATTAAATCCACCTTTTTTATCATTATCACTATGCCAAAACATATATGGATCTGGTGTTGGGGAAAGTCCCCATCCTAAAAGAATGGTATCAAACTTATGAGGAAACACAACCATATTTAAAAATGCTTGCCATTCCATAACTCTTAGATTTACTACAACTCCAATTTTTTTTAATTGATGTTGCATAATTTGAGCGGCGTATGGTCTTATAGCGCTTGCGTTTGATGTTGCTATCTCAAAAATAAGTGGATTAGATTCATCATACCCAGCCTCTGCTAAAAGCTCTTTTGCTTTTTTGATATCTTGTTTTGGTGCTTTTACATCTTTATTAAAAGCTATTGTAGTTGGGTGAAATGGACCTGTACAAATTTCTGCATGGTTAAAAAAAAGGATATCTATGATCTCTTGTCTATCAATTGCCAAAGATAAAGCTTCTCTCACTTTTGGATTTTTAAATTTTTCAAGTCGCAAATTAAAACCCAAATATGTATAAGAGCGAGATATCTGCTCATATATATTGAATTTAGAGAAAAAATCATCCTCAATCTGTCTTTCATATTGCATAGCTTCAATTGAGCCGATATCCAAAGCAGATGATTTTAACATTAAAAAGCGTGTCATTGGATCAGCTATTACATGAAAAGATATCTTATCTATTTTAGCACGACCTTTAAAATAATTATTAAAGGCACTTAAGATAATATTTTTAGAATGCTCAAGCTGTGTAAGTTTATATGCACCTGTCCCGATTGGACTTGTATTAAAAGATGAATTCATCAAATTTTCTTCATCTTTTAAGATATGCTCTGGTATTATCCCCATCATCCAAATCTCTAACGCTTTAAAGTATGCTTTTTTATATTTTACTTTTATAGTAAACTCATCCACTATCTCAACACTCTTAACAAACCTGAAACCTGAACTATATGGTGAACTTATTTTTTCAGAGATTAATACATTATAGGTAAAAAGAACATCTTTAGCACTAAACTTCTCTCCATCATGCCATTTAACATTTTTATGAAGTTTAAAAATTAGAGTGGTATCATCTTCATAATAAAATTCTTTTGCTAAGTCACCTATTATTGTCGCACTATCTTTATCATATTTTATTAAACCATTAAATATAAATCCACTGATTTCAGAAGAGCTAGAATCTGTTGCTAATATTGGATTTAATCTTGCAGGATTGGCGGATGTAGCTAAATGTAAAGTTGAAGAAAAGAGATTTATAGATAAAAATAGAAGTAATAGATAATTCAAATTTACTCTTTTTTAGAGTGATTATATCAAAGTTATGGAAGTTTTTTTATAAATGAGGTTTACCAACACCAAATGGTGCTGATAGAAAAATATTAACGTTTTGAGAACTGACGAGAACGACGAGCTTTACGACGACCTGGTTTCTTACGCTCAACAATACGAGAATCACGAGTCATCATACCTTCTGGTTTAAGGATCGCTTTAATCGCTGGATCAAATTCTACAAGAGCTTTTGAAATACCATGACGAAGAGCATCAGCTTGACCACCAAAACCACCACCTAAAGTAGAAGCTACAATATCAACTGATGTATCTTGTTTTGATAATACTAAAGGTTGTTTAACACGAAGTTTTTTAGCCTCTAATCCACCTAACCATGCGTCTAAAGAAAGACCATTGATAGTCATTTTACCTGTACCTGGAGTTAACCATACTTTTGCGATTGACGCTTTACGTTTACCTGTTGCATATATTTTGTTTGCCATATGGTATCCTTACTTAGCTAGTTGTGCAGTGTGAGGGTGTTCAGCACCTGCATATATTTTTAATTTTTTAAGCATTTTAGCACCAAGCTTAGTTTTAGGAAGCATACCACGAGTAGCTAGTTTATATAGTTTCTCAGGATTTTTCTCTAAAAGCTCAGTCATTTTAACACTCTTTGTAGAACCGAAATAACCAGAATGAGAAAAATATTCTTTATTATTAATTTTACCAAGACCATTAAATTTAGCTTTTGAAGCATTAATAATAACTACATAGTCACCACAGTCAAGGTTTGGAGTAAAATATGGTTTATTCTTACCACGAAGTATAGTAGCTACTTCTGTAATCATACGACCAAATGTTTTACCTTCAGCATCAACCAAAACCCATTTTTGGTCGATTTGTTCAGTAGTTGCAATTTGTGTAAATTTCATTCGTGAACCTTTCATTTAATTTAATATTGGAAGTATAGCTTTATTAGCTTATGCGTGGCTTAATTTATGGTTTATTTAAGGTTTGCTATGTATAATTTATGCTTCAATTAAATCCTGTGTAAATAAAATATTTTCAAAATTAAAGATAATTAATGTTTAAAACAGAAGAATTTTCCTACTACAAATTAAAAATATTTTTTATTATACCTACATTATTTTTACTTACAAAATTGTCCGCGAATAGTGACCTACGAAGACTAAGTAAAATAAATTTTGGTTCAAGATAGTATCAGTGTATTTTTTTAAAAAACATACTATACCTATTATACTAATTTCTTTAGTACTAAGTATTTCTTATCTCTCTTACTATAACTATCATGTACAAAAAAATCTTTTACTTAAACAAATGCATAACAACTCTTTAAGTATAACAAACTCTATCTTTTCATCAATCGAAAGATTTGAAAGTATCAAATCAACGATGAGTCTTGAAAAACTTATTGATGATGTGTCTTTTGAACTTGAAATATTTGAGTTTAGATATTTAGCTCCAGATGGAATTATAAAAAACTCTATGTTTAAAAATGAAATAGGTAAGATTTTAAATACTAAAAGTTTTAAACTTATAAAAAATAGTAAAAAATCTTTAAACAGCTTTTTCTTTGAAGTGCGTGACTATGTTAATGTTATGTCAATTTATTATCCTATATATAATGATAATAAATTAATTGGGATAATTAACCTTTGTGTTGATATTTCTGAATATAAAATAAAAAAAGAGCTAAAAGAAAATTCTGCTATATTTCATAGACAAGTAGATATATTAAATTTACTAAAATCTATAAATGGTTCCATTATTAACTCTATTGCTATATCAACAAAAACAGATATAAATAATTTTTTATATTCATATGTCACTTCAACAAAAAATATTATAGAAATTTCAATTGTTGATGAAAAAGATAAGATAAAAATAAGTAGCAATAAAACATTTATTGGAAAACACTTAAGTAAAAATAATTTACTGATATCAGGTTTAAAAACACTTAACAATCAACAAATATACCTTTCTCTTACAAACTTTAATGATTCTAAACTAAGACTAATGCTTTTACTTGATGCTTCTACCTATGCTAAGCATGAGTTAAAACTTCTTACAACAGCAATTTCTACAAGTATAATGGCTCTTTTATTTGCATTAATCACTTTTAGAATAATGTATTACTCAGTACTTGAACAATCTCGCCAAGAAAAAGAACGTCTTGAATATTTAGTAAATGAACGAACTAAAAAAATAGAACTACTTAGTAAAACTGACTCTTTGACTCAACTATGGAGTAGAAGTTATTTAGAAGAAACCCTTGAACAAGAATTTAAAAGAGCTAAAAGATATAATACTAATATGTCAATAATGATACTTGATCTTGATCATTTTAAGAAAATTAATGACTCTTATGGGCATATGGCTGGTGATGAAGTACTTCGTAAAATAAGTCATAGAATTCAACAGTGTCAAAGAGAAACAGATTTTATAGGTCGTTATGGTGGAGAAGAAATTGTTATTATTTTACCAGAAACTACTTTAGAAGCATCAAAATTAATTGCAAATAAAATATTAAAAATAATCTCTAATGATCCTGTAAAATTTGAATCTTCCAATATTAATATTACTACAAGTATTGGTATTAGCAGTTTAAGAAAAGAGCATAATGATTATAAAATGATTTTTGCTGAAGCAGATGAAGCACTATATCTTGCTAAAAATCTCGGACGAAATAGAATTGAAGTATTTACGATAATAGCTCAACTTTTTAAATCTGAATAATCTTTACCCCATCTTCTAATAAATAGCATATATAACCATGAACCTCTTCATCTGTTATCTCTTTTATAGCTTTTACATAATAAAAAACTTGTTTTGCATGATGCTCACTATAACTCATAGAACTTTTGTAATCAATCACTCTCCAAGATGAGTTATCATTTACTAGTAAGTCAATATAACGCAAATTATTTTTATACCTTATCGCTTTTTCTTTGTACTTTTTTCCATTACTTAAATTTTTAAACTCATCACTTTGCAAAAGCATTTTCACTCTATGAGCAATATCCTCAACCTCACTTAGCTCTAAAATATGTCCATATTTATTTATCATCATATTTTTTGCATCCATAATGTTTTGCTCTTTAAACTCCATAAGCATCTCTAACATATAGTGCATCGCTATACCAAAATTTATAGATTTAAAATTTTCTTCTTTTTGAAGTTCAAGTTTTAAGATATCACTTTGAGTACCATAATACAAATCTTTATACTCCATTTTTTTAAGCTCTGTTTTTTCAACAAAAACTTTTTTATTACACTTTAACTCTCCAAATTTTTGTGGTTTTAAATCCAATATATCAAACATAGAATCTTTTGATTTTAGTATGATAAAAAGATTGTCCCTTGCCCTTGTAAAAGCAACATAAAGAGCATTTAAAGAATCTTCTCTAACTAAGGCTTTTTCTTTTTCTAATGCTCTTGCGTACTCTTTATCAATAGCATCTCGTCCTTTTATGCGAAGGTAAATATTTTTAAGGGTTATATCATCATAATCATAAATAATTGTATTGCGAGATGGTGGAGCTTTTTTTAATCTATCCATCACTATTACATGTTCATATTCTAATCCTTTTGATTTATGAACCGTTAAAACTCTTACACCATTTAGCTCTGAAGTAGAAGCACTTTCATCTAAGCGTTCATACTCAAAAAGAAGTGCTTCAATATCACTGTATTTTGATATAGTATTTAAAAACCTAATGATGTTAAAATCATCACAAAACAAACTATACTCATCTATCACTTTTTTAACTACATTTAAAATACTTACTTCATTTATGTTTACTCTTTTTATCTCTTTTACTTCTTTTGAGATTAAAGCAAAAAAGTTGTGTTTATAAATATCTTCATTAAAATACAAGTACTTTAAATACTCCAAAATAGCTTTTACACTTTTTTGATTTATAAGTTTTGTAGTTGTCTCTGTTATTACTTCTATATTTTTAGCATTTAAAGTCTGTTTTATCTCACTTCCATCTCTATTTGTTGCACACAAAACTGCTATTTCATTTATGTCTGCACCATTTAAAAGTAACTTTTGTACTTGAGTTATCACCTCATCAAGCATCTCATCATTTTGTACAACCTCTACAAAACCACCTTGAGCCTCACTTCTTACTAATTGAGCTGAATAGTTTTTAATTTTTGAATCAAACACACTGTTTACAAACTCTATAACCTCTTTTTGTGAACGATAATTTGTTAAGAGTTTTTTTACTTCTGTTGAGTTTTCCCTTTGAACAACACCAAAAAGTGAGCTAACTCCACCACGAAATCTATATATAGACTGCTTAACATCTCCAACAAAGAAAAAACTACCATTATCAAATATACCACTACCAGATGTTATCTCATTTATAAGTGGTTTTAAAATCTCATACTGCAATATACTTGTGTCTTGAAATTCATCCAATAGCATATGCTCTATTTGAGAGTCTAGTCTAAAGTATAAAAATTCACTATCATCTATAAGATTTAAAATCTCATATACTAATGAAGTAACATCAGAAAAACTAAGCTCACTATCATCTATATAAAGAGCTTTTTTACTCTTGGTATATATATCAACTAGCTCTTTTATGGATGCAAAAAAGTTTTGCTCACGAGCTCTGTTTTGATTTTTAATAGCCTCTTGAATTTTAATAAGTATATCATCCATAACAGGAGTAAAACATTTAGAGAATGTTCTATAATCAAGAGACTCCCTACCTATCCAACTCTTAGCACAAAGCTCATCAAAATTCTCAATATCAAAAGACTTTATAGCTGTTTTAGATGCTGCCTTATTTGATACTATAATCTTTTTAAGCTCTATCATTTGAGACATCGCTTCTTTTTCAAACTCTACATAATCTTGTTTTTTAAACTCTATATCTTTTAACTCTGAGAACTTAATATAAAACTCATCCAAAAGTGTAAATATATCAGTAATGCGTTTTTTTGATTGAAGTGAGAGAGTTATCAAAGTCTCTTTTTTACCAGCAACACTAACCTCTTTTAAAAAACGGGAAAGAAGTTTAAGTTCATGTTGGGAACTAAATGTAGAAAAATCAGGCATCAAAGAAGCATATAAAGAAAATTTTCTAAGTATATGAGTAAAAAAACTATCAATCGTCATAATCTTAGTATGAGAGTTTAAAAACTCACTTAATACTCTTTGGCGATTCTCCAATAAATACTCACGAGACAACTCAGTAACCTTAGCTATCTCATCAAGCTCCCCACGCTCTTGTAACTCTTCAAGCGTAGAGATTATCCTCTCCTGCATCTCAGAAGCTGCTTTGTTTGTAAAAGTGAGAGCTAATATCTTGGATGGCTGTGCACCACCAAAAAGTAAAGAGAGATACCGCACAACAAGCATAAAAGTTTTACCACTCCCTGCACTTGCTTCGTAGGCTAGGTTATTTATGAGCATTTACAAAACCTCGGAAGTGAGGCTTCAGCCTCGCCAAAAG
>JAFLJV010000176.1 GCA_022712845.1 Sulfurimonas sp.
TGAAAGTGAGGATGATGATTCAAGTGATGATAATAACTCAAGTGAGGATTCAAACTCAACACAAATTTATACAATAACTACAACTTCAAATACAGGTGGAACTATTACTCCAAGTAGTGTTATTGTAAATGAAGGAAATACAACTAATTTTACTATTACTACAGATAGTAATTATACTATTTATAGTATAAGTGGTTGTGGAGGCTCACTTAATGATAATACATTTACTACAGGAGTAGTTGATTCTAATTGTAGTGTTGATGTTGTTTTTGCTACTATAGTTATATCTGATGAAAAAATTAAAGCTTTTCCAGGGGCAGAAGGATATGGAGCTTATTCTATTGGTGGTCGAGGAGGAGAGGTTGTTAAAGTAACTAACTTAAATGATAGTGGTCCAGGAAGTTTTAGAGAAGCGGTAACTTTACCAAATAGACATAGGGTTAATCCTGATTTATATGTATATGAACCAGAAGATGTTTTTATAAAAAGACTTGATGATTCAGGGCATAAGATAGTTGTATTTGAGGTTTCTGGAATAATTAACTTAGAGTCAAGTTTAAATATAAATATGCCATATCTTACAATAGCAGGTGAGACATCACCTGGTGGTATTTTAATTACAGGATACCAAACAACAATAACAAATCATGATGTCATAATGAGACACATGCGTTTTCGTGTAGGCTCTCATAGAATCTCCGATGGGGCTGACCCTGAACAATTAGATTCTTTTGATATATTAGGTAAACATTGGGGTGGTATTAATACTGATAATATTATTATTGATCACTGTTCATTTGGTTGGGGAGTTGATGAGACTGTTACATTTTCAGGTGGAGTTACAAATACTACTATACAGTGGAGTGTAATAGCTGAAGGATTAAGTCATGCAGGACATCCAAAAGGAGAACATAGTAAAGGGTTTATGGTTTCAGGTAAATATATTCAACCAAACTCAATTTCTGGACACCATAATTATATTGCACATAATACTGCTCGTAGTCCTATGCTTGCATCCCCTTCTGATGTAGATACGCGTATTGATTGGGTTAATAATATAACTTATAATTGGAAAGGTGGTTTATCACAAACAACTGGTGGTGCTGCTAAAGTAAACTGGGATAATAATTATGCTAGACAAGGAAGTAATTCTAATAGTTACTCATTTGAAGTAATTCTTGGTGATATAAATAGTGACCCTAATCCACAAATTTATATGTTTGGAAATATAGGTTCTTCAAGATTAACTCAAGATGAACCTCATTGGAATATTGGAAATAGTTGGAGAAATGAACTACTTGACGAAGCATGGAGACGCTTAACAAGATGGGATGCTCCTCAAGTTAATACATCAATAATGAGTGAAGCTGTAGCTAACGATATATTAACTAAAGTTGGAGCAACAGTACCCGTAAGAGATAGTGCAGACACAAGAGTTATAGCAAGTTTTGCTGCAAGAACAGGAGAAATTATTGATGATGTTATTTTTCCTGATGATTTTCCTACATATGAAAACTTACCAGCACATACAGATAGTGATAACGATGGTATGGCAGATAGTTGGGAGTTAATAAACGGTTTTAATGTTGGAGTTAATGATTCTGCTCTTGATGGAGATGGAGATGGATATACAAATATAGAGGAGTATTTACACTTTTTAGCTGGTGATGGAAAAATATCTGAAAATGGTATTTAGAGAAGGTAAAACTAACTGTGTAAACCTTAAATAGTTGGTAATATACTTATAAATATTAGTTTATAAGTATATATATTAATATTTAGATTCTACCACCAGCTTGAATACCCCAAGTTGTTCTCCATCTAGTTTTCACAAGTGAGATACCAGCAAGTGCAATCAGTACAAGTCCTGCAAATATCAAAAATCCTGCTGAATAACCGCCAAATGTACCTTGAGACCAACCAAGAGTTTGAATAAGGATAGCTCCACCAATACCACCAGCAGCACCAACTAAACCAGTCATGATACCTATATCTTTACCAAATCTTTGTGGCACTAGTTGAAAAACTGCACCGTTTGCCATGCCAAGGTTAGCCATTATTAAAAATAGTACAACAATCGCAAACCAAAAGGGTAATGTAACGGCTGCATTTAAAATTGCTAAAGTTGCTACAATACCAAAAAATATATATAAAGATTTGATTCCACCCATTTTATCAGCAGTTGCTCCACCAAATGGACGTAAAATTGCACCTGCAAAGATACATAAAGCACCAAAATAACCAGCTACAACTTTTACATTACTCTCATCTAAAACATCAAGACCAAATGCAGACATATCAGCACTATATGTATTCATAAGGTAAACTTTCATATATCCAGCAAATCCAACAAAGCCACCAAAACTGATCGCGTAAAAAAGTGAAAACCACCATGTATCTTTATCGCGAAGTAGTTTGCCATAGTCTTTTAATTTTTTAGGACGTGGTGTATAAATATTTGCTGGTGCATCCTTAGCAAGGAAAAAATAAGCTATAAGTGTAACAATTGCCATTACAGCACCAACTAAGAACACACTATCCCATCCCCAAAGTTCTGCAATTTTTGGAGCAAAAAGAAAGTCAATAACTACACCAATATTTCCAGCCCCTGCAATACCAAGAACTATACCTTGAGACTTTGGTGGATACCACTGACCAGCTTGTGGAAGTGCAACTGCAAAAGAAGCTCCAGCAAAACCAAGACCAATAGCTACTATAAGAAGTTGATCATAAGTTATACTCTCACCAAGCATATAAGCCATTAAAAGTGAAGCTATAACTATAAGTTGAGAAACTAAAGCAGTTCTTTTAGCACCAAACTTATCAACTCCAAAACCGAGTACAATTCTTAAAAGTGCACCTGAAAGTATAGGAAGTGAAAGAAGAGTTGCTTTTTCTCCTGCACTCATTATATGACCTGTAAGTGCTAAAGCTTCTGTTATTTCTGTACTTAATGGTCCTAACATCGTCCAAACCATAAAACTTACATCAAAATATAAAAAAGCCATAAATAGTGTTGGCGTATGACCTTGACCTTTTAAATCTTTAAATCCTGCCATATGTATCTCCTAAAATTGTTTGATGCTGTAATTATAATATAAATAAAAAACAATATATAAAAATTATGATTAAATAATATACAAAATGTAAAATTTTATATGATTAATAATTATACAGTTAATCATTTAATTTTCTTTAACTTAATTAATTAATTTTATATCTTAATATTGATTAAAATTTAAGCATAAAACTGTTTTATTTTTTGAAAAATTATTATAATATATAAAGTTAAGAAAAAATTAATAGGAAGATAAATGGAAGATTCAGCTTCGGTCTTAAACTTACTAAAAATTGTTTATACAATATATGTTTTTGCTGTAATGATACTAATGGTATGGTTTGCTAAGGGTGTTATAGACCCAAAAGGGAAACCAAGAATTGTAAAACCATCTACATTTTATATGTATGTTGGTTTACTAATAACTATAGGGGTAGGTATTCATATCTTTACCTTCAATAAAATACCTTGGGTGAAGATAGACTTTAAACGTCATACACTTGAGAAAGATCCATCTTTTGATAGGTCAAAACAGATGTATAACATTGTAGTAAGGCAAAATAAAGATAACGATTCTCCAAATCATGGAGAACAAAAATTTTATTTGCCTCAAGATAGAATTAATGAGCATGGGCAATTAGAAGTTGAATGTGGAAAATATGTTGTTTTTGATGTTGTTTCAGAAGATTTAACTTACGGATTTGGTCTATTTAGACAAGATAACTCAATGGTAACACAAATGCAAGTGGTTCCTGGAAGTAGGAATGATTTAATGTGGCAGTTTAACAAAAATGGAACTTATCATATTCAATCAACTGAATATTCAGGAGCTAAAG
The DNA here is from genome assembly GCA_022712845.1 of Sulfurimonas sp. The sequence continues at coordinate 3,895 of JAFLJV010000176.1, forward strand.
GTGGAAGACATATGAAAGTAGATAATGCCGTTGTTGTAATAGGTTGTGAAGAAGATGATATACGTTCAATGGTAGGAGGTAGTTGATATGGGATATATGCATACATTAATAAATGGGCATGAAGGTGGACTTAAAACAGATGGTTTAACACCAATGCAAAAAGTTACACTTAGAGCAGTTGTACTGGGTGTGCTATTTTATGGTCTTTCAGCACTTGAAGGTGAGTTGATGAGAGCTAATGCTGTCGTTCCTGGGCTATTTTTAGAGACTCATTATTTCTCAATTATGACGGTTCATCCAATTGTTGGTATTTTTGGTTCAACATATCTTATGGTATTTGGTGCTTTTACCTTCTTGGTCCCTTATCTTATGAAGAAGCCTCTTTATAGTATACCGTTAGCTAATTGGACTTGGATAGGAATAGCAGGTGTTTAGCATGGCTCGGTGGAGCAATCTTTCACTATGCACCTTTGTATACACTTTATTGGCCTTTACCTGTTGATTTTGAACAGTTTAATCCTATAGGTGGAGCTGTTTTCATAGTTGGTATGATAACTATTATGATTGGAACTATGGGATTTATCTATAATATTTTTGCTACTGTGTTTTATACTGAAGATGGGCATAAAAAGCGCCCAATGAAGCCATTACTTTTATCAGCTCTTGGTATTGATGGAATGCTAAATATTTGGTATAAAATGAGAGGTCGTGAACCATTTTCAAAAGAACCTGCTGTTTCACTTCCTGTTGTTGCTATTTTTCGTGGAACAATTGATACATTTTTAGATGCTATGGTTATTTTAACTTGTAGTTTTTTAATTCTAGCATATATCATTGGTGATATGACAGGTGCTGATATGGATTATACTTCCGTAAATGCACTTTTATATAAAAACTTTTTCTGGTGGGGATTAGATTTAATCGCTGATGGTCTTGTTCTTATCTATGTAGCGGGTACTTGGTACTTACTTGCTATGATGATAACTGGTAAAAAACTTTTCATGCAAAATATTGCAAGAGCTGCACTTTTATTAGAACTTTTTGTTTCTTGGATGGTTTGGTCTCATCACCTTTTAGCGGATCAAGGTCAACCAAATATTTTGAAACTCCTTTCAGGTGAAATGGTAACAGCTTTTGAACTTGTTACTCAAGGGATAGCGATTTTTATTACACTTGTTACTCTATGGAGTGCTAAACCACTTGTTATGGATAACAGACTTAAATTTTTACTTGCTGGTATGTTTGGATTTATGATCTCAATTCCAGCTGCAATTTTTCAAGCAGATATGGGGTTAAATAGAATTTTGCATAATACTCAATGGATTATGTTCACACATGTACATGCTGCAATTCTTATTGGGCTTACAATGACTCTATATGCTGCAGTATATGCATTATGGCCACTATTAACCAATAATACAAAATTATATTCGCAAAAATTAGCTTCTTGGCATTTTTGGTTGCACATATTAGGCGTACTTGGTATGAGTTTCTTTATGGGTATAGCATCAATGGGTGGAGCACTAAGAAGATATATATATGTTGATGGTGAGTATAGTTTACTTATGATTTTGGCTGCAATTAGTGGAATGGCAGTATTTGTTGCTTGGTTATTATATTTATACAACATAATTATGAGTTTTGGTATAAAAGGTGTTATAGGAATTTATACACCTTCAAAACTAGATACAAAAGATTTAATCCCATCAGAGTCTGTTGGCTCTTAAAACAGGGGGTATTATGGTAAATAAGAAAAAAGTAGCCCATCAACTTAAGTTTGATGGGATGTATAACACTATTTACATAGAGGTTCAAGATGAACTTAATAATGAAGATCCCTCAGTAGAAGAGATAGAAGAGTTAATTACTAAAAAAGAATACTATATATGGGAATATAAAGAGTTAAATAGGTATGGAGAGTTATCTTCAGTTCATGCAAAAAAACTCAATATTTCTGAAGATGAAGATAATACAATAAAAAAATTTAAAGAAATGCTCAACAAACAAACACAAGAGTTACGAAATTTAGAAATGTTTGAAGTTGATTCTAAAAATAGTGCTTATTCTATTTGGATAGGTAGTGCTGGAGTGATGGTTATCTTTATGATGCATAATATTATTGCACTATTTTCAGAATATTATGTAACTCATACTGAAATTGTATATGGATCATTCGCTTTAGTTATAGCATTAACATATTGGAGTTATAAAAAGATGAAATCTAATCATGAAAATCAACATTTAAAGTATAAAAAATTACTTGAAAATACAAGATCTGTCGTAAAAGAAGGCTTAGAAAAGCGTTATTATACGTATGATGAATGTTTTGAGTGTATATGATGGTTAGTATATTAAAAATTGTAAATGATATAAAAAATGACGGTAAGTATGATGCTCTTTTAGATAAAGTAAAGATAGATTTAAACAGTGAAGGCCCCACTTTTAAAGATATGAAAATGCTTGTTGAAAATGATCCATATTATGTTTTAGAATATAAGTCATTAAATAGATGGGGAGAACTCTCATCAGTGCATATAAAAGAGTTGTATCTTAAAGAAAATGAAGATAAAGAGGTTAGTATATTTAAAAAGCAGATAAATAAAAATATGATTTATTTAAAAAATGCTGAAGAGTATGAAGTGGAAGAAAGACGTCTATTTTATTTGGCATGGACACTTTTTATTGCTCTTCCAGCTACATTTATACTAGATAATTTAATTCGTGTATTTACACCATTAGATTCATCTACAAACGATAGTATTTTTTTATCTTTTATATTTGTTTTAATTAGTGCTACCTGGGGATATTTTAAAATTATACAAAACCATAATAAGCAACATAAAAAATATATACAAACTCAAGTAGATACAAAAGAATTAATTAGTGTTGGTTTAAATAAAGAGTTTTTTAGCTCGAAGGAGGTTTATATAGATTAAAAAGTTCCCAAGGTTTAGACCATTTCTGCAGTTTTATATAAACCTCCTGTGTCAAAAATCTTTCCCCCTCTGTGGGTGAAGATATAAAATGAAATTTTTCATTATGAAATGTAAAACTTAAAGCATAAGAGTGTAAGTACCCTCTATCCTCTTTTTTGCTTCATCTGCATTTGCATAACGTATATCACCAGATATAGCAGAGCCAATACTCTTTAGTGCTACTCTTATCTGGTGAGTTTTGCCTGTATGTGGTTTTATTAAAAATAAACGCTCACCAACTCTTAAAGATGTACTTTTAAATTCTGTAATTGCTTGATTTTCTTTGGTTTTTAAAAGCTTATATGTACCTCTACGTGAGTTTGTCATGTCCCCCTTAACCCAACCCTGTTTCTTTTTTGGTTTTCTCAAACTAATAGCCAAGTAAAATTTTTGAATCTCTCTATTTTGGAATAATTTAGTAAACTCATTTGCTACTTTAGAAGATTTTGCAAGTATTATTAATCCTGAAGTTATTTTATCAAGTCGATGAACACTGTAGAGTTGAGTAAGATTTAGTTGTTTTGTTGCAAGTACTACAAAACCTGCTTCATCATCTTCACTGTGAAAATTAAGATTTGTTGGTTTATTGAAAATTACAAAGTTGGAATTTTGGAAGATTATTTGCAAGGACGTTTCACTTATTTATAGTTTTTATCAAAACTATAACACAATTTTTTTAAACTTGAATATTTTATATACTAGATAGTATCTATTTTAAATAAAATAATAGAAAAATTATTTATTAGGAAGTGAGCTAGGTGCTGTATCTGCTCCTAGTTCTGGTAACTCCAAAGTTGTTCTATTTAAGTCAATTATATCTACATCATCAAGTGAGTCAAAAGTAGGTGCTAAAAGTAATCTCATCTCTTTGAATCCAAAATGTTGATACATACCGTTATGTGTTATTCTTAACATTTTAGCTAAAGTTTTTTGAGTTTTTTCATCTGTTTTTTCATCAAATATACTGGTAAGATTTAAGATAAGAACATATTTAGAATCTTTATCTTTTGCAAAACGGATATTTCTTACATAACGGTAGTTTCCAAGAGGCATAGGAAATAGCATTTTTTCATGAGCATACATAAGTTTGTTTGCTTGCTCTTTCACGCTCTCTTCGAAACTCTTTTGATGTGTTTTATTTTTAGGAAAAAGAGTGATTAGTTGTCTATTTATGACAAGTTTATCACGAGTATTTTTTGTTTTTTCTGCCATTTCAATTAAAGTTTTTTCATCTGTTTGATTATTGAATTTTATATCATCTTTAAACATCATTACATAAAGTGAGTACAACATTCCAGCTAAAACTATCCATCTTATACTTTTGGCAAATTTATTAAACATTTTCTTCCTTATTTATAGTAGTATAACAGATAAATAACTTTTAGCATCTGTATAAATGTTTAAAAAATAGACATATTATAAAAATAACATGATTGAAATTTAATCATTATTTATACATAATAAAAAAAATAAAAGTTATAATATTGTCATAAAAATGTGAAAAGAGAATTAAATGCAAGTACCAATGGAAAGTTTTGTAAATTATGATGCAAATACTGGTATGCAATGTGGTAATTATTCTATAGATATTCCCGAATTAAAAGAGGGTGAGCAGTATCGTTTTCATTTTGATGCAACCGTTTGTATAGGTTGTCGTAGTTGTGAAGTGGCTTGTAACGAACAAAATAATAACTCTGCAGATATAAAGTGGAGAAGAGTTGGTGAGATGGAAGGGGGAGAGTTTCCTTTAGTTAGACAACTCTTTAACTCAATGAGTTGTAACCATTGTATAGATCCAGAGTGTGTAAAAGGGTGTCCAACAAATTCTTATATAAAGATAGAAGAAACAGGGATAGTTGTTCATGATGATGATACTTGTATAGGGTGTCAGTACTGTACGTGGAACTGTCCATATGAAGTTCCAACTTTCCAAGAAGATAGAAATATAGTTACAAAGTGTCATATGTGTCATGAAAAGTTAGATGTTGGTGAAGCTCCAGCTTGTGTTCAAACTTGTCCATCAGCGGCCATAGAGATAGAAGCTGTAAATATTAAACAGTGGCTCCAAAAAGATATAGATGAACAAGCAAATATGCCATTTCTCCCAGATGCAAGAATAACAAACTCAACAACAAGGTATACACTTCCTGATAACTTACCAGATGATATGAAAGAGGTGGATGAGCATATACTAAAACCAGCTCACTCTGAGATGCCACTTGTTTTTATGACTGTTTTAACACAAATCTCACTTGGTGGATTTTTTGCTCTATTTTTAGGTGAGGTTATGAGTCTTTTAGGATTTACAGAGGTGAACTGGATGATGGCTCTTTTAGTAATGATTCCAGCTGCACTTGGTCTTCCACTTTCTGCTTTTCATTTGGGTCGTCCATTTTTAGCCTTAACTGCTATGAAAAATATAAAAACATCATGGTTGTCTCGTGAAGCTCTCGCACTTGGAGTTTTTGTATTGCTTATGAATATTATAGTTGTTTTGTACTACTTTGAAGTCTCAAGTATAGTGATACTTTTAGTGGAAGTTTTAACGCTAATAACTGGAGTATTTGGTATACACGCTCAAGCCATGATTTATAGAATTAAAGCTCGCCCATCTTGGGATAGAATTACTACAAACTTTAAATTTTTTGGAGTTGCATATGTTGGAGTATTTTTACTTGGATTTTTAATGGTAATAATGCAAGTAAGTGAGGTTGCAGTTCCTCTTATCACTTTAGCAATTATAGGCTCACTTTTACAACTATTTTTTACATATGAAGATTTAAAAACTCTAAATGATAAAGATAAAAATGAGTATCAATTAAAAAGAACAGCAAGACTTTATGATGAAAATTTTCCTAAAGTTAAACAGTTTCGTTTTATCTCACTTATCTTAGGTGGGATTATTTTACCTTTACTTGTTGTTGTATTGTTAAGTTCAGATTCATATATTTTAGCATCTTTAGTAATGTTTATAACCATAATATTAGTGTTTATAAGTGAGATAAGTGATAGGTTTTTATTTTACTCAACTGTTGTTTCACTTGGCATGGCTGGTGGATTTTTTGTAGGTAAGCAGAGATAATTAAAAGTTATATTTTTAAATTAAATTAAATTAAATTAAGTTAAGTTTAGCTTTTTCTTTTTTTGTTAGTTTTGCTACTATTAAGTCATATGACTCATTAATCATACCTATTAGAATTTCATTGCTCATTGTTCCATCTAAAATTATAGTATTCCAATGTTTTTTATTCATATGATAACCAGGAATTACACACTCATAAATATCACGATAACCAAGTGCATCTTCTGGTAGACATTTTAAGTTAAGATTGATTAGGTTTTTTTCGTATCCATAAAGTGCAAATATTTTATTCATAACTTTAAATACTGCTACATCATCTCCAAATGGAAACTCTTTTACAGAGCCATTTTTACAAAGAAGTATATTTTCTAGTTTATTTGAATCCATTAATATTTCCTTAATAAAGTTTAGATATGACCTTTCTTATCTTGGTAAACAAATGATATCTAAATATTGAGTAAATCATTTATTTCCTTAATATATGAAAAATTGTATTTATTACTTTAATTTAAGGGTCTAATTTAATTACTTTTTTCATTATGGGAATATTGCTTGGCCCCATAAGTTTTAAAAGCATAACCTTTATAAATATTTAAATATAAGTAAAATATTATTAAAGCTGAAGCTGAAAAAAATGCTATAGTTTTGGCAAATTTAGAAGCTGTAAAGAAATTTATACGTTTATACATAATTATAAATGCCCATATTACAGCTATATGATTTAATACAGAAAATACTCTTATCCAAACATCTTGTCTAGTTGCTAGTGCTTTTATTTCATCTGTTTGTATTGAAAAACCTTGTATAAATCCATTTGCTATATTGCTATAGTGATGTAAAAAGAAAAATTCATAAGTATGAGAAAGACCACCAATAATAAAAATTGGTGCAAATGCATAACCTAAAGTATAAAGCACTTTTTTAAACTTTTCATTTAGTGCTTTAGATGCCACATACATTCCAACATATACTAAAGATATTGTAACAATCATAGCAATAAGAAGAGCACTAAACCCTACATAATCAATACCAGGAATTTCAATCATTTTTTCTAAGTAAACCCCGAGTTTTGACCATGGATATTCATCTGCTATGGCTACATGTCCAAGCCCATGATGAAGGCTCATTGTAATTGAAATAGTTGCTGTAATTAAAATATATACCCATACTTCTGCTTTAGTAGTTCGGAATTTCTTAAATAATGATTGAGATGGTTTAACTATTTTAAAGCTAACAGCTTCACAAGCACTACTGCAATCCATACACAGGGTACAATCAGCCATATTGGATCTTTTATCAAAAGTAAAAGGTTTTAAATTATATTCACAAGCAGTTGCACACTCAAATGTTTTACAATCCCTACATGAATCCTCATATGTTCCTAAAGTTGTAAAGGATATTTTTCCAAATGCTCCCATCATACTTCCAATAGGACATATTGATTTACAATAGCCCATATCTTTGTATATATAAAAAAATATCAATGCTATAATGGTGAGTACTAAGAATAATATTGAAGCTGTTATTGGTGTTTTATAAGCAGTCGGATAGATATAATATACAAGCCAGAAACCTACTACAAGTATAGTAATACCTACAAAAGGATTAGCAAGTAATTTTGGCATTTTTTTCTTAAGACCATACCTTGTTATATATTTTCCCATAAATCCATGTGGACATATCCCACAAAATACTCTACCAAATGTTGAAAGAGTTACAACAATAAATAGAGGCCAAAATAGAGACCAAAAAATAGCAGTTGTAAATATATTTTCTTCTTTTGATGGATATAGTATTCCAAAAACTATAGCATATATAAAAAGTGCCAAAGTTGATAGTTGTAGTCCTATTATAAATTTTTTATTTTTAAATAAATAACCTAATACTGGGATATTATAAATATCGTTTTTATCTCTTTTTTGATAATCTACCATATTAGCCTCTAAAACTTATATACATATGTAAGCATAAAACTTCTCGGTGCTGCAGCTTTATATGTTTTTGTTCCACCTATATCTTTATCAGCCTGCATGGCATAATGCTCATTAGTGATATTTTTTATATTTAACTGTATAGAGTGTTCATCTTTTTCATAACCTATCATCAAGTTAGTAATAAACTCATACCCCTCATATTTTTCTGTATTTGCATTATCCATAAAATAACTTCCCCAATATTTAGTAGTTAATCTTGATTTAAAACCATTTGCTAAATTAAGTGTAGTAAACAATGAATATTGATTTTTTGGAATATATGGTAATCTATTACCTGTTCTATTATTTGTACCCTCTTCCATAAAGTTTACAAATTCAAAAATACTATAGGCATAACTACCACCAAAGGATACCTTTTCACTTATTTGATATACACCATTGATTTCTAAACCTCTTTTTCTAGTCTTACCAGCATTTTCATAAAAAGTTGAAAAACCTTGCTTAACAGCAGTGATTTCATCTGTGACATCATTTTGATAAATTGCTATATCATATGATATATTTGCTGCTCTTTTTTTTATACCAACTTCATAGTTTGTACTAGTAGTCTTATCTAAACCACCTTTATTAAGAGAAATATTTGCTTTAATTTCATTATCTGTAGGTGCTTGGTTTGCTTGAGCCATAGATATATAAATATTTGTAAGATCTGAAACTGCATAGGTAAAACCAATTTTTTGTGATGTTAAATTATAAGATTTATTTAAGCTATATACACCATCCCCTGTATAATAAGTTGGATTACCACCAGTAAATCCACTCCAGTTATATTGTAATATTTCATTACCACTAACATCAAACTTGATTTTATCAGCTCTTAAACTTAAATCTATAGATAATTTTTCTGTTGGACTAAATATTTCTTGTGCATATATTCCATATAGTGTTGCTGTACTATTTTCTGTATTTGCTAAATCACCTCTATTACTAGAGAGTGTCGAAGATATAGCTGTACTAGGACCTGCAACATCTGTAAAATCTGCATATGTGTATTTTTTAGAATCCTTAGTTATGTCCTGTTTTGAAGTTACACCAAAAACTAATGTTGCATCATTATCAAATAGTTTATGAAAATAATTCATTTCCAAATCCATGCCAAATACATTATTATTGTCACTATCATTTATCATTGCTGTAACTGGATGGTAATGTTTCCAAAAATTTATGTAAAATCTTGGTTTATATATTATATTTCCAACTTCTTTTTCATACTTTAGATTTAATGAAAATATTTCTGAGTCCCTTGCACTATCTTGCCATGGAGATGATGTATTGTATTGTTTACCAGTATCTTTAAATATTTGAAATTCTGCTTCTGTCATTGAAGAGGGTAAGTTCATGTTTGATTTAGTATAAGATAATTCTGTTTCTAGAGTTGATTCATCATCAAATATATGACCATATTTAAAAGTAAGTTGTGTAGCATCAAAATCATTATTATCTCTCCAATCATTATCTATAGCACGATTGGTTATAGTAGCTGCAATAAAATTTTTATCATCTATTATTGTTCTAAGTTTTAAATTAATATTTCTTTGTCTATCATCGCCAATACCAATTTTAAATCTATTTTTATCATCATGAAAAACTGATTTAGTGATAAGCTGAATAACACCACCTGTTGCATTTACTGCATTAATGGAGCCTGGTCCTTTTTGAACTTCTATACTAGTAACATCTTGCATATCTATAAAGTCAAATCTCGTAAATGAATCTGGATCTGTCATAGGGACACCATCTTTCATTACCATGATTTCCCTAACCCCATATCTAGCTTTAAGTCCAGCTCCTCTAATTATAAGTCTAGGACTTGGAGAGTTTGTTGAAGACTCAGCATTTACACCTGGAATATTTTCTATTGCTTCTTGAATATTTAATATATTTTTATCTTCAATAGTTTTTTCATTTATAACAGCTATTGATTGTGATATATTTTTTGTAGCGGTTGCTGTTTTTGTTGCTGTCACACTAATATAGTCAAGAGTAATTTCTTGTGCATTAAGTGTAGAGAGTAACATTAGTAGCGCCAGTGAATATTTTGTTTTCATTATCGTCCTTAAAGTTGTAAATTTAATTTGAACGAAATAATAATATACTAGTGTTAATTATGTGTTAAAAATGGAAGTAGCAATGTTAATTCATATGCATAAAATTTAATCTATAAAAAGTGATAAAAATTATACAATGTGGTATAGTTAAACTATCTATATAAAAGAGTAATTATGATTAAAAAAATAAAAGATTTTTTAGGCTTTGATATAAAAGCTGATAAGTATAAACTCTCATCTGATCCTATGTTTGGGATGATAAGTGATGAGAAAAACCCTGATAAATGGGTTTTTTCTACATGTGGATATTGTGGAGTAGGGTGTGGACTTTATATTGGTGTAAAAGATGGTAGAGCTGTATATACAAAAGGTGATCCAAAACACTTTGTAAACAAGGGTGTTCTTTGTTTAAAGGGGTTAAGTGAGCATCAACTTATAAATTCGCCAGAAAGAGTAACTACTCCACTTATAAGAAAAGACAAGGAGTTGATTTATGACTCTTGGGAAAATGCTTACAGTAAAGTTGCAGATGAATTTAAACGCATTACAAAAGAGCATGGTGCAAAAGCCATAGGTGTTATATCAACAGGACAACTTTTAACAGAAGAGTTTTACACTCTTGGTAAGTTTGTTCAGCTTGGTCTTGGTACAAATAACTATGATGGAAACACAACTTTATGTATGGCTTCTTCTGTTATGGGATATAAACAATCACTTGGCTCAGATGGTCCAGTTGGTTCTTATGAAGATTTTGAAAAAGCTGATTGTATTATTTTAATAGGTGCAAATATTGCAGATAATCATCCTATTTTAAGATTGCATATAAATAAAAATGAAAAAAAGCCTAAGATAATTGTAATAGACCCAAGAGCTTCAAAAACAGCTCAAATGGCTGATATCTTTCTCCCTATAAAACCTAGAACCGATTTGGCACTATTTAATGCTCTTGCATACATAATAATAGAGCAAGGCTGGGAAGATGAGGGTTATATAAAAGCAAATATAAATGGATATAAAGAGCTAAAAAAACATCTTCAAGATTATCCTCCACAAGAGGTTGCCAATATTACAGGTATAGATGTTAAAACACTTTATGAGATAGCAAGACAATTCTCCGCTAACGAGGCAGTTTTATCTGCTTGGACTATGGGTGTAAATCAGTCTATAATGGGAACAGATACTGTAAGTGCTATCATAAATCTACATCTTTTAACTGGACAAATTGGACGTGAGGGGGCGGGACCTTTTTCCATCACTGGTCAGTGTAATGCTATGGGGACAAGAGAGGGTGGTTTTACATCCTCACTTCCAGGATATAGAAATTTTGGAGATAAAAAAGCTCTTAGTGAATATGCAAAAATTGTAAATGTATCAGAGGAAATTGTTCCAACAGAGCGAGGGTTTAAATATAATGAAATTATAGATGCAATAGACAAAGGTGAGATAAAAGCTTTATGGATAGTTGCTACAAACCCACTTGTTAGTTTTGTAAACCAAGAAAAACTTCGTAAAGCCTTGGCAAAATTGGATTTACTAGTAGTTCAAGATGCGTTTATGTCAGATACTGCTGAGATAGCAGATGTGGTTTTTTCAGCTGCAACTTGGGGAGAAAAAGAGGGAACTTATACTAACTCTGAGAGACGATGTAATAAAGCAAATAAAGCAGTAGAACCTTTAGGAAATACAAAAAGTGATTTTGATATATTTATAGAGTTTTCAAAATACTTTGATGGAGTAAATGAGATGCTTTTTCCATCATGGAGTAAACCACTTGATGCATTTAATGAGTTTAAAGAAGTTACACGTGGACAGCTTTGTGACTACTCTGGAATAACTTATGAACTCTTAGAGGAGTATAGTGGAATTCAGTGGCCATGTAATGAACAGAAACCACTTGGGACAAAAAGATTATACTCATCAGATATGCCATTTAAAACTAAAGATGAAAAAGCAAATCTTTTA
>JAFLJV010000243.1 GCA_022712845.1 Sulfurimonas sp.
CATTTTTATACACTAAGTAACTGCTTTAGAAATTTGTTGATGATAATTTTTATCATATTGTTTATTATTTTTATAAAGTGAGAATGCAATAATTATAAGTTTCCTCATAAGAGCAACCTGTACTACAGTTGTATGCTTACCTTTTTCTTTTAATCTTTCATAAAATGCTTTAAAAGATTCATCATATCGTACAGCACTCATAATTCCCATAAATAGTGATCCTCTATAAAGTTTTGATCCTGATTTAGATATACGATATTTTGATTTAACAGAAGTTCCTGATTCTTTATAGATTGGATTAAGTCCTGTAAGTGAAGTTATTTGTCTTTGATTGGCATTTGGATATTTTATAAATAAGTGAAGTAGTGCTATAGCACTTATTTTGCCAATTCCTACAATAGAAAGAATATTTTCATAAGCAGTTTTATATTTTTCATGACTGTAAATAACTTTTAAAACTTGTTCAATAATCTTTTTTTCTTTAGCTTCAAAAGCAGTAATACTCTTTTTGATATCCTTAATTGCATAATGACTAGCATCTTTACTTTGTAGTGATTCAAGATGATTTTTAGACATAGTTTTTTGTTTTACAGTAAACTTGTAATAAGACATCAACTCTTTAATTGTTTCTATATCTTCATCATACACAGGTACACAAATTTGCTTAGCTTTTGCTAATGTAATAGCTTGTGCTAAAACTCTTGCATCTTCAATATCATTTTTGACTTCAACACCTATTGCCTTTGCATAATTATGAAACTGTTTTGGATTGATTATAAAACATTTAATGTTTTTATCAGAGCAGTACTTTCGTAAAGCTTCAGAGTAGTTTCCTGTTGGTTCAAAGATATATACTAAAGAATCTATCTCTTTTTTGAATATCTTTTTGAGTTTAGAGTGGAGTTGTTTTATACCTTGAAGTGAGTTTTTGATTTCAAGGTCTTGTTTGTTTTTTTGAATATGAATATTTATACTTGACTTAGATACATCAAGTCCGATACAATTAAACATAGTGAACCTCCTAATATTATATAGTGAGAGTTCGTTAGCGCAGGATTTAAATCTTGCGTGATTGAGGTAATAGTATTACACATAACTTCCCCTCGTGAATAATCCGATCTGGCTTTTATCTATTGTTGCAATCAATAAACTTATTAAAAACCGATCCAGTCGCCACTCAAGATTTAGTGTAATTATCTGACTCGCCCTCAAGCTGGTTTTACCGCTTTTGACTGTCTACGATGTATTACTTTAACGAACGTCTCATTATTAGTATATTGTATTTTTTTAACATACGAGGATTACCTTGTGAAAAAATCATCTCTCACGACAAACGTTATACCAAAAAGGAATTAAATAGATTTAATAGCAACAATAACTGTAATAGCATTAATAATCATAGGATTATTCCATTTTTATTGGGCTTTTGGTGGACTAATTGGTTTAGATAAGGCTTTACCAACAAAAGATGGAAAACTACTATTAAATCCAAGCAAGCCATTAATTTTTTTTGTTGGAGTTATTCTAATTATATTTGCATATATTGCATATGCTTTACAATTTCATGATTTTACTATAGTTGAAAATAGTAATTTATATAAATATAGTGGATTATTTTTATCAGTTATTTTTACATTAAGAGCCATCGGTGAATTTAATGCTGTTGGTTTTTTTAAAAAAATAAAAAATACAGAATTTGCAATTTATGATACAAAATATTTTTCACCATTATGTTTAGCATTGGGTATTGTGTTTAGTATATTAACATATAGGATATAACACTAACAAATGTTAATATTATAAATGATGAAAATCAAATTTTTCATAAAGAATGAATATGCAAATAAATACAACTTTTGACAATAATATAAATTCAATAATAGTGCGTATGCCTGAAGAGATTACATTTGAGATATTAAAACTTTGGGAAGAAGAGTTATTAGAATTAATATCAAAAATAGAAGAAAATGAAGATATTTCACTTTTAATTGATACTAATAAACATAATTTCAAATCTATTGAATGTTTGAAATTATTAAGAGAGATACTATCAAATGCCCATACAAAATATAGTTTTTCAAAATTTGCGTTTATTCAGCCTAGGCAACATAGAGAACCTAATATTATTAATTCAAAAGAAGGATATTTTATCAATTTCGAAGATGCTTACTGCTGGTTACAAGATAAGGAGAATTTATGCATCATATAATGTTTGATGTCGATGGTACTTTAGTTCAATCATATAAATTCGATACAAAATGCTATACTGAATCTATTTTTGAAGTTCTTGGTCACAACATAAATACTGACTGGACAAAATATCAACACATTACAGATAGTGGAATCTTCTCTCAGCATCTAAAAAACATCAGTCTTTGTAATGAAGAAGATGGATTGCAACAAAAGGTAAAAGATGTATTTATAAAAAGAACAGCAAGCTATATAAGTAAAAACCCTGTACAAGAGATATTAGGAGCATCTAAATTTATCGAAAAATTAAAAAGTATTGAAAATATAAGCATTTCCATTGCTACGGGAGGTTGGTTTGAGACAGCATCAATGAAACTAGAGTCAGCAGGCATAGATATTTCAGGAATTCCTATAGCCTCATCAAGCGAGCATTTTTCTCGTACTGAGATTATGAAACTAGCTATGAGTAAAGCAAAAATCACAAATGAGCATAAAATTACATACTTTGGTGATGCGAAATGGGATCAAGAAGCTTCTGATAAGTTGGGTTTTAATTTCATATTAGTTGGAAATGCAATTAAACATAGTAAAATTATAAATGATTTTAAGTCAGTTGATAAAGCTATGAAATTTATAGGTTTATGAAAAACATCAAAAAAAGGAAACTAATTGAAGTTAAAATGGATATATACTTGTGATGAAATTGATTGGGATGAACTATCAAATTTATACAAGATAGCACCATTAGGTGATAAACAACCTGATGATTTAAAAATCGTATTTTCAAACAGTAGATACAAATGTTTTATCTATCATAATAATACCTTAATTGGTGTAGGAAGAGCCTTAGCAGATGGTTTTGACTGCTCTTATATTTGTGATATTGCTGTTCATCCTGATTATCAAAAACAAGGTATAGGCAAAAGTATTGTTGATAAGCTTCTTGA
The DNA here is from genome assembly GCA_022712845.1 of Sulfurimonas sp. Next base: position 3,138 of record JAFLJV010000243.1, read on the forward strand.
GTTTTCTAAAGGGTATCAAAAAATTATTTTATTTTCATGCATTGGAAAAGAAGGATTTTATTCAAAGCTTGGATTTGTAAAAATGAATACTGCAATGGCTATGTTTAAAAACCAAGAAAAAGCAATTGAAATTGGACTTCTTAGTAAGGTATGATAAGAATCAAAAACAATAATTTTCATCTTTGAATTAAATTTTAAAATATACTTTTTAATTTAGTAATTTATACTGTACTTGCATTCATTAGGAATTTCTTTAATATTAAATTGATAGATTTCCTATCTTCTTTAGTCAAAACTGCTATTAATCTAGTTTGCGTTTCCACATGATCATTGAGCACCTTATCAATGAGTGAGTGTCCTTCATTTGTCAGTGATATAATAAAACTTCTCGCATCTTTCGGATTTGATATACGTTCAACAAGACCTACTTTAACAAGTTGGTCAATTCTGTTTGTCATTGTCCCTGAAGTTACCATTGTACTAGCCATCAAATCACTTGGCGAAAGACCGTAAGGTGCACCTGAGCGTCGTATAGTTGCCAACACGTCAAATTTAGCTCCATTTAAGCCATGAACACAAAAGGTTTTATCCATCTCTCGTACAAGATGTTGTGACAACTGTTTAATGCGACCAATAACTTCCATAGGCTCAACATCAAGATCAGGTCGTTCTTGATGCCACTGTTCTATAATTTTATCTACACGATCCATATGTTTTACCCTATTTTTAATTAAGTATATTATATCCTAAGATATATTTATCTTGACATCAAGATATTATTTAGCTACAATCCTATTATCTTGACATCAAGATAAATAATATAAGAAGGAAAATAATATTATGAGATTTTTTACTAATTTAATGGTTATGCTATTGATAACCTTTATCCCAATAATCAGCTATGCTGAAAACAGCCCAAAAATATTATTAGTTCTCACTAGCCACACTCAATTAGGAGATACAGGCAAAAAAACAGGATTTTGGTTGCCTGAACTAACACATCCATATTATGAGTTTAAAAAGGCAGGTTATTTAATTGATGTTGCTAGTATTCAAGGTGGTGTCGCACCAGTAGACTCCAAAAGCCTTAAAGAGCCAGATGATGCTCATCAGCTCTTTTTACAAGATGCTGAATTAATGGCAAAGGTATTTACTACATTATCGCTTTCAGAAGTTAATCCTAACGCATATCAAGCGGTAGTATTTGCTGGAGGATCAGGTCCAATGTGGGATTTTCCAAACAATGAACATGTTAATCGTGTGGCAACTACTATATATGAAAACAAGGGTATTGTCTCTGCAATTTGTCATGGTTCGGCAGCACTTGTTAATATTAAATTGTCAAATGGAAAATACTTAATTGCAGGTAAAAAAATTGCTGCTTTTACAAATGAAGAAGAAGAGGAGTTAAAACTGACCCAAGTTGTGCCTTTTCTCTTACAGGACAAGCTTATAGAACGCGGTGCCAAGCATATTTATGGTAAGCCTTGGAAAGAAAATGTGGTTGTTGATGGCCGCCTGATTACAGGACAAAACCCAGCATCAGCAAAAAAAGTAGCTAAAAAAATCATTAAACATTTAAAGGTACAATAAGTATATACCCCAAAGTAAAAACTTTGGGAGAAGGAGAGGTTTTAGGAGGATGATTTTATAAAATAGTGAGATTTGTTATTCTACTTTTTAAATGAAGCTATATGTGCAGATATCGCTTTGATATCATCTTTTGAAAGATTTGCAACTTGACCTTTCATAAGACCTTTCATAGCCCCACCGTAAGTACCAGCATTATAACCATTCATCGATGTGTTAAGCTCTTCTTCCGTCATATCTGCAATAACTTTTGACTTACCTAAAGCAACTTTTTCACCTGTAGCACCATGACAACCAGCACACTTGTTGTAAAGTGCGGCACCATCAGCAGCGAACAGTGTTGATGACCCAATAATAGCACCTGCTATAACTAAAGATTTTAATGTTTTTGTTATCGTTGTAGTTTTCATTTGAAACTCCTTTGTTTGATGGAGTAAGTTTAACAACTAATTGTGAGGCAATTGTGTAATCAGTTTAGTTTTCCAAAAACTTTATACTTCTCCCAGTAAACATCAACAGCCTCTTTTAACTCTATTTCACTAAGTTTACTTTTTTTCTTTATCCCAAATCCACTTATAAATGAATCAGACATAACTGTAGTCTCATAAGCAGGATATTTTAGATAACTTATAATTGCATTTTTCATATCTGTTTCGCTACTATATATAAGTAGATATTTATAAAAATATTTATCTATACTTACTGGTAACTGCTCATGACACTTTACACAATTGTTCTCATATACATCAGCATTTACAAAACAAAACATAAAAGAAAGCATTAAAATTATTTTTACCATGATACACTCACTTTTGTTCCTATATTCTCTTTAGAATTTATATCAATTTTCAGATTATACTCTTTAGAAATTGTAGAGACTATGCTTAACCCTATCCCAAAGCCTCCGCTACTTTTGTTAAACCTTGTATATCTATCTTGTATCTTAGAGATATCATCTTCAGATATTCCTATACCAGAATCCTCTACACTAAATCCTTTATTCTCTACACTTACAGTGATTTTCCCACCTATTTTATTGTATTTAATTGCATTTGATAATAGGTTATCTAAAAGTTTTGAAATTTTAAACTTATCTATATGTAGTGTTGTTTTTCCTATGACGGCTAAACTAAGTGTTACTTTTCTAGCGAGTGCAAGTGAGGTAAAATACTCCACTCTTTCTATAGCTAACTGTTCTATATCTATATCCTCATCATTAGAAATTATTTGATTACCAAGTGCTAAATAGGTTAAATCTTGATAAATATTTGATACTGTTTTTGCACCTATATCAATCCTCTGTATCTTTTTTAATAATTTTTCATCTAGTGTTGATTTATCTATCATCTCTATGTTCGCAACTATTGTACTAACTGGTGTATTTAACTCATGGGTTGTGTCTTTTATAAACTTATCTAGCAAGTTTATGGCATCACGCATCGGTTTTAAAAACAATCGAAGTAAAACATAACCTATAACTAACATAAACAAAAATGTTATACCACCAAAAATTATAATCTCTTTTTTAGTTTGCTCTAGCCACACTTTATCATCTTTCATCTCCACTACAATAAACATAGCACCAAGGTAGTAAGATTCAGGTATATTAACCAGATAAATCACTTCATTTTCAAGATATAAAATCTTATCTAGTCTTAGTTTTATTTTTGATGTTGAAAATATTAACTTTTGCTCACTATCAAAAATAGCCGAGTTAAACTTATCACTTCTTGGATAAAGTTGTGTTTTATCAAAATTTATATGTAAGTGTTTAAGATCTTCGACAAGCTCTTTGGAATATTTTTGCAAGGTTGATTTTTTTTGTTGAAGCATCAAATCTTTTTGAAGTTCAAAATAGATAAAAGAAAAAACAGATATGATAATAACTGTTAGTAAAATATACAGAGATAAAAATCTAAAAAGAGTCTGTTTTTCACTTTGATGAAAATCTGTACCCAAGCTTTTTGATGCTAACAATTTTTTCCTTTCCTATAATTTTTCTAAGATCTTTCATATAAGTTCGCAAAGCACTCTCACTCGGTGTCTCCTCGTAACTCCAAAGAGTGTCATAAATCCTCTCATGGGAGATAACTTCCTCTTGGTTTTGTAAAAAAAGTTTTAAAAGAAGGGAGGTTTTTGTGTTTAATTTAACTTGTTTTGATTCTACAAAAAGAAGGTTTGATTCTGCATCATACTCTATATGCTCATCTATTTTAACTCTTGAACTACTTTCATGAAAAAAGCCTCTTTTTAAAATATTTTGAACTCTAAAAAGAAGCTCTTTTAAAACAAAAGGTTTTCTAATGTAATCATCACAACCGCTCTTATAACCATCTTCAAGTGAGTCTATCGAGTTTAGTGAAGTTATGTATATAGCAGGAGTTTTTACACCATCATCTCGTTTTTGTTTTAAAAGCTCAAAACCATTTAAAAGAGGAACATTTACATCAAGCAAGAAGAGGTCAAACTGCTGTTCATAGATGATGTCAGATGCTTGTTCCCCATCATAAGCAGTCACTACATCAAAACCTTTCTCTTCTAAGAACTCAACAATAGTCTCACTTAAAGTTAAGTCATCTTCAAGTAGTAGTATTTTTGCTTTCATGATTATTTTAATTTAGCTAGATTTTTATTATAAGCTTTTTTTTCTGCATTACTCATACTTGCAACTCGAGAAGCAAGCTCTTGCCTAAACTCCGCTAACTCACTCTGCTTAACATACCCCATGATAAATATAAGCTCCTGAGTACTCATCTCACTAAAGTTCTCCCCTGCATATAAAAAAGAGGTTAGAATTAATGATGAGAATAATATAACAAGAGTTTTTAACATTACAGAACTTTCTAAATAATTTTATATTTAAGTAATAGCCAACAAATAACTTAATTATACACTAAATATTTTTAGTGATTATATATAGTATTGAAGAAAAGTGTGATGATTGTGAAGCACAGACATATATTGACTTTTGTGTATAATATGATGTATAATCATACATATAATAGGAGTGATACTATGAATACAGTGAGATTAAATATAACATTACCATCTTCGCTTAATGATGACATCAACCACTATGCAAAAGAACTTAATGAAAAAAAAAGTCATTTAATAGCTTCTGCTTTAGATATGTATTTTGATTATTTAGATATTAGAGTAGCAGAGAAAAGACTAAATGATGATGAGCCTACAGTTTCTATGGATGATTTTTTCAAAGAATTAGAGATAGATGTACAAGATTGATTTTAAACCTAATGTTAAAAAAGATTTTAAAAAAATAGATAAATCCAATACAACTTTTATTCGCAACTCTCTAAGAGAGTTTATAGAAAAATTTTCTTCTGAATATGAGAAAAATTTAATAAATAGTGGCAAAATAAAAAAACTTCAAGGTCAAAAAGAAACTCTATTTCGTTTAAAACTTCGTTCATATAGAGTTATATATAAAAAATTTGAAGATAAACTAGTTATCTTAGTTGTTCATATTACAACTCGTGAAGGTGCTTATAAATAAATATACATTACCAAGTAAAACTTGGGAACGAGCTAAAGCAAAGTCTTAAAAAACTAAAGTGTAGTAAACACCTCTTCCACTTCCATAACTTTGCATAACACCTTTTTGTACTAAATCAGCTAAATCCCTACTTGCAGTCACTCTAGTTATTTTTGTGATAGACATATATTTGCTAGATTTCATGCCACCTTCAAACTCTTGTGGCAGATATGAAAGCATTTTTGATACAACTTTTTTCTGTCTATCATTTAGTTTTGTATTTATATGTTTGTCCCAAAACTTACTCTTAATTTTAACTACCTCAACTCTTAAAAGTGTTTTATCAATAGATTCAGTTAGTACTTGTACAAACCAATCTACCCATAAACTAATATCAAGATCATCTTTTACACATATCAAGTCAAGCATTTGATAATACTCTTTTCTTTTTGCATGTATAGTTGAAGCAATGGAGTAAAAATTAGCATTTACTAACTCTGATTTACTCAAAATATAATCAGAAACAGCTCTAGCAATCCTTCCATTTCCATCATCAAATGGATGTATAAGTAAAAACCATAAATGAGCAATTGATGCTTTATAAACTATACTAGATGAATCTATATCTTCGTTTAACCACTTTAAGTATTCACTCATCATTTTTTCCATCATACTTGATGGTGGTGCTTCGTAATGAACTTTCTCTTTTTCCCAAGAACCTGAAACTATCTGCATAGACTCTTCATCTATTCTAAATTTACCAACTAAAATCTTTTTAAAACCTGACTGACCTGTAGGAAACAGAGCTTTATGCCATACAAAAAGCTTCTCTTTAGTTAGTGGTTCTTTTGAGTTTTGTTTTGCATCTATGATAATTTCTACTAAAGAGTCCGTTTGATTTGTATAGCTATAGTCCTCTTCAAGACCAAGTCTAAGGATTTTGTTTATAGATGAGCGTACTGAACTTCTCTGTAGCACTTCCCCCTCTATAGCAGATGTTGCCACAGCCTCATCCTCAAGAACATCAAGAAGTAGCTCTTTAGAATTAGTGTTATTCATAAACCTCTCTACAGTACGAAGCTGACCAAGTTTATAAAATAACTCTTCAAGGTTTACATTGGTATAAGTAAAATTTGGAAAATTTTCACTCTCCCAAATCCATTTTCTATCTGTATGATACAATTCCATAAGCTAATTGTATCATTTTTTGATACAATTATTAGCATTAATTATATCATTTGATTATTTATACATTGAATATTAAATTCCCAATTCAAGATCCATTAAATCTTTAATCTCTTTACTTTTAAATAAATTGTTTAATGAAAATTTTGTTTTTAGTTCTTTTTGTTTTTGTTCAATTATTTTATTAACATGTATCATAGCTCCTACAAAGGATTCGCTAAAATGTTTTTTGATTTGTTCACTTGGTATATTTTCATTAAAAACATTTTTGTCTTTTTGCTTCATCACATATATTATTGTGTAAAAAGCATTTTGTATTATAACTTTATCTTCAGTATCATTTTTTTCTAAAAACTTAGAAATCTCATAACATCTATAAAGTTTTTTACACATTTGATCATCTAATGACTCATTAAAAATTTTTGCATAATATTGATTAAAAATAGTTCTTTTACTAACTTTCGCTTTTGCAGGTTCATCGCCATAAAGGGAAGCATAAACTTGCAATAAACTTTCATTTGTAATAGTATCATCATAAAAAGTTGTGTCACTTCCTATTTTATAAATCATGCCTACCCCTGATTTTTCAAAATACTTATTTACGGTATCTTGTGCTTTATCGTTAGAATGTAAATCAACAACATTTATAGGGTTTTGTGTATTTGTAGCTTTTGCTATATTTATAATATATTTATTTGGTACCGCATATATACGAAGTAATATATATGCACTATCAAACTGATCCTTGTATTTATCTTTATTGTTAACATATATATCATAAAGAGTAGCAACTGTTTGACCACCATTTACAATACTAGGTTTTGTTAACCTAGTTTTATGTATATCATTGCCAGTTGGTAGTGCTTTAAACTCTTCACAGACAATAGTAATACCATTATTAAGAAAACAAAACTTACTGGGATCATCTAAAAAACTTTTCTCTATTTCTTTATTTACAGTACTTCTTTTCAGTTTATATCTAACATTATTGTTCAATAAAACCTTTTCTCCTGTTTCCTGATAAAATTTCATTAAACTTGAAATCTTACAAGAAACTACTTCACCTTTAAAATGTTCATCTAACGCAAAGATTGAATCTGTTTTATCTTTTTTATTTTTAATATTAATTTCAAGAGTTCCATCCATCAATTCAGGTGTATTTCCATATTTAGTGGCATCCACAAAGTATGGAAAAATGTTATTCTCCTCACAAGATAAGACTTCATTCAATACTTTATGTCCTTCATGTATTATTCCATTTGTTACAAAGAATAACTTTATAGATATAACAGGTAAATCATTTTCTTGAAGAAGTTTTCTATAGTTAGTGATCTTATCTTTTAGTATGCTATTTGTGTCTTGAAAATCTTCTCCATCTGAAAACTTTTCACAATTAGAGATGCAAAGTTTTATCTCATCCTCAGTAAATGTTCCTGTTTCACCATCAACATTCTTATATTTTGATTGTATAATGATAAGTTCAGATAATTCATCTTCATCATCACTATAATAAAAGGCATCAAACTTATTATCAGATCCTCCATCTGTAATAGATTCATAAGCTATTCTCTGATTTAAGCCAAAGTAATCTATTAAAATTGACATACTTAATGAAATAGTATGCTTTTGATCATCATTTCCTGCTACATTATTATCATCTAAGTATCTTTTATTTTTATCTATATGTGTTCTCAATTTATTTAATTCAGTTTTGTTTATCATACGATCATTCCAATATTTTAATATATGTAATTTTATTTTATTTTATTTTATTTTATTTTATCATTTATAATATTTATACTTTATTATAACAAAGGTACATATTTAATAATTCTACTTTCATCCAATTACTGTATAATTACACAAACAAACTCCAAGGCTCACTTACATGTCAAAATATAACAAATACAAAAAAAACACTCCTATACTAGAACAGTTTCGCTCTTTTTATTTTCAAAATAAACCTAAAGATATGGAACAAGCTCTAGAGTACTTTTGTGTATTTGGTGGGATGGGTTGGGATGTAGATATGAACAAGCTGTTAGATGAATTGATAGAAGATAAGGTTTATTATAATTATCGCTATATTCATGCAGATATAACAACTATAACACAGAGTGATAAAGTTAGTCATGCACTTCTTAGTGGTGCAGCAACTGGTGATAGAAGAACTCACTCTGCACTCAAGAGAGGCAGAATATCAAGAAATGATGGTGAGTATGCGATGGAGTCTCTTTTTGATGCTGGTATGCTTGAAGCTGAGTATTCACAAGAGACACCACCAGATGAAGATAAGCGTGTGGATGAGAAACTAAATTTTACTAAACCATTTATCCGTTTTTGGTTCTCTTTTATATCTCCTTATTTTAAAAGTATTAGAGATAAGGATTTTAAAGAAGCTAAAGAGAGTTTTACTAACCGTAAAGCTGAATTTATAGAACTTACATTTTTAAAGCTAGCTAAAGAAGTTATCAAAAAAAGTTTTAAAGATGACCCTATAAAAGAGATAGGAAGTTACTGGGATAGAAATACTGAGATAGATATCTTAGCAAAAACTGCTTCTGGCAAAGTTATAGTAGGAATCACAAAGTACTCTAAATCTAAAGCCAAAAAAAGTGAGCTTTCAAAACTAAAAGAGCAGTGTGAATTAGCGGAGTTAAAACCTGACATCTATGTAGTTATCTCTAAAAGTGGCTTTACAAATGAGCTTAAAACTCTTAAAGGTCCTGAGCTAAAACTACTTGCTCTTAAAAACTTCAAATCTATTGTAGAGGATTTAAGTGAGAGAGATTTTATAGAGTGTGAAGGGAAAAGGTATTAGTATTATAAAATCTGTATAATATCTTAAAACTAAGGAAATATTATGAATAATAACTTATCTCTGCATGATACATTGGTACAATTAAAATCATTGGAGGAGTTTAATCAAACTATTAGGTCTAGTAATAAAGATCTAATAGACTATATTCATATAATTGAAGAACATGTATACACAACTAAAACAAATAAAGCTGGAATTATTACTGATGTTGCTGATTCTTTTTGTACATTAACAGGTTTTAGCAAAGAAGACCTTATTGGAAAAACTCATGCCATTATTAAAAGTCCAGATTCATCAAAAATATTTTTTAAAAAAATGTGGAAAACTATAGCAAATGGAGATATTTGGGAAGGTGATATTAAAAATTTAAATAAAGATGGCTCTACTCTTTGGTTACGCCTTGTTATTTTCCCACATTTTGATGATAATGAAAAAATAGTTGGTTATTCTTCTATCCGTCACAACATAACTACAGTTAAAAGACTTGAGAATGAAGCAATTCATGATGCCTTAACAGGTCTTTTTAATCGTCGTTATTATGATAAAATTATTATAAAAGAGCTTCAACGTGCTCAAAGAGGAAAAATCCACTTTACATTTGTGATGATGGATATTGATTATTTTAAGCAGTACAATGATACATACGGTCATCAAAAAGGTGATGAAGCACTAAAAAAAATAGCAGATCTATTGACAAAAAAATTAAATAGAGGAAGTGACTACTGTTTTAGACTAGGTGGAGAAGAGTTTGGTTTTTCATTCACAGGACAAACTATAAAAGAATCTTTTGAGTACACAGAAGATATTTGCCGTGAAATAGAAGAACTACACATTATACACACTAACAATAAAGTTAGTAAATATTTAACTGCATCCTTTGGACTTGCTACTGTTGATATGCAAACAAATTTATATGATGAAGAGTTTATTTATACAGCATCTGACCAAGCTCTCTATAAAGCAAAAAAAGCTGGACGAAATCAAGTAGTAATTTATACCAAAACCAAAGATCAAAAAGAAACTAATCCTTAGAGAGCTTCAAGAATTTTTTTAATACTTTATAAAATATCTCTTCATCTATAGGTTTTGATAAAAATGCATCCATTCCTTCATTTATAAAGTATTTTTCATCTCCTTCCATAACATTTGCAGTCAATACAATAATTGGTCCACACTTGTCTTTATACTTTTTTCTTATTTTTTTCATCGACTCAGTACCATTCATATTTGGCATATTTTGATCCATAAGAATCAAATCATAAATATCTGGATTATACATCTCTAAAGCGATCTTTCCATCT
>JAFLJV010000177.1 GCA_022712845.1 Sulfurimonas sp.
GAATCTCTTTTTTAGTTAAAAAATATTTTGGCATTCCTATTTTTTTTCCATTTAATGCTTTGTAAAATTTGTTAAAATCTATACTATTAATTGTAGGTCCACTAAAACTTGTTTTTATATTTTTATGAGTAAAATTAGCAACTATTTTTCCCTCTCCTTTTTCACCATGACAATTATGACACCCAATACCTCTTGGATTTTTATATAGTGATGAGGCATACTCCATAGGGGTAATAAAACTACTTTTTGCAAATAGATAAAATGGTATCACTAAAAATAATACAAACTTCATAAAGCGACCTTTTAAAATATAACGCTATAATATCAAAAAAATAATTTATGAGGTTTAAATGCAACTTCTTGATGGTAAATCACTTTCAAAAAAAATAGAGATACAAGTTACAGCAGATGTTAAAATGCTAAAAGACAAGTGTGGATGTACACCTGGTTTAGCAGTAGTACTAGTTGGTCATGATCCAGCAAGTAAGGCTTATGTAAATATGAAGAAAAAAGCTTGTGATAGAACTGGTATATACTCTATCACTCACGATATGCCAGAGAATATATCCCAAGTTGCGATAGAAAAAATTATTCAAAATATGAATAATGACTCAACAATTGATGGAATTCTTATTCAACTGCCACTTCCCCCGCAGATTGATGAAAGAAAATTACTTGATCTTGTAGCTCCACAAAAAGATGTAGATGGATTTCACCCTTTTAATATTGGTCGTTTAACTACTGGACTAGATGGGTTTGTTCCATGTACACCTTTGGGAGTAATGGAGCTTTTAAGTGAATATAACATCGATGTAAAAGGTAAAAATTGTGTAGTTGTGGGTGCATCAAATATAGTTGGTAAACCTATGGCCTCACTTCTCTTAAATGCAGATGCTACAGTTGAAGTTTGTCATATTTTTACAGATGATTTAAAAAAACACACACTAAATGCTGACATAGTTCTAGTTGGTGTTGGCGTAATCAATCTTATCAAAGAAGATATGGTTAAAGATGGTGTAATAATCATAGATATCGGCATAAACCATACAGATGAAGGAAAACTTGTTGGTGATGTTGATTTTGCAAATGTAAGTAAAAAATCATCGTACATAACACCTGTCCCAGGTGGTGTTGGTCCAATGACAATAGCAATGCTTCTTAGAAACACACTAAAAGCTGCAAAAACAAATGCTAAAGAGAGAAAAATAGATGAATAATATTTTACACAAAATCTATAAATTTTCAAACTCATGGACTGGAACTATTGTAATTGTTCTTTTTATAATATTTTTTGTAGCTCAAGCTTTTAGAATCCCAAGTGGTTCTATGAAAGATTCTCTTCTTATTGGTGATCATCTTTTTGCTAAAAAATTTGCATACGGCATCTCTATGCCACATATCCCTTTTATAGAACAATCCATAATGCCATGGAGTGATTCTCTTCGTTTAATAGATGGAGATACACCTAAAAGGGGTGATATAGTTATATTTAGATACCCAAAAAACACCAAACAACACTTTGTAAAAAGATGTGTTGCACTTCCTAATGATGAGCTATTTTTAAACAATAAAAATCTTTTTATTCACTTTAATGAAGGTGACGAATGGATAAAAAATAATTATAAAGATTATGAACTTGTTGTGTTTATGGGAAAGCTTTGGGTTAAAAATCCTTATAGAAAAAATCATCCAGGAATTCATAATGATGAGAAAATTATAAATAATGGAAGATATCATCAAGAATTATTTAACTTTGCACCTATTAAAGTTCCTGAGGGAAGTTATTTTATGATGGGTGATAATCGTGACCACTCAAACGATAGCCGTTTTTGGGGAAGTGTTCCTTATGACAACATAGAAGGAACACCTTGGTTTATATATTTTAGTGTAGATGATAACTGGGAGATTAGATGGGATAGAATTGGTAAAACACCCACCGATTTAGAAGCTCCTGTTCATTTAGACAAGGCTATAGCAGAGAGAAAAATCACAGATAAAGATGATCATGGAATCTATTGATTTACTCAAAATTTTAGCAGCTGTACTTGCTCTAATAGTTGCTATCGTTGGGCATGAGATTATGCATGGATTGGTTGCTTATATATATGGTGACAAAACCGCTAAAAATGCGGGTAGATTATCTATAAACCCTATATCTCACGTTGATTTAGTTGGTACTATTTTGGTTCCTGCAGCAACATACTTTTTGCCAATGCTGATGGGTTCAGATAGTGGTTTTTTGTTTGGTTGGGCAAAACCAGTGCCAATCAATACTGCAACTGTGATTAAAAGAGGTGGTTATAATGCAGCCATGCAGGTTGATTTAGCAGGAATAGTGTACAACTTTACTCTAGCGGCTTTTGCTTCTATAGCTATACTCTCTATGAGTCAGCCAACAAGTGGTGATGGTTTATTATATATATTTACTTATCTTTTTGTATTTCAACTACTCATTATTAACGTAGTTTTAGGAGTATTTAATCTGCTACCTATTCCTCAGTTTGATGGTGCTCACTTTATTATGCATTTATCATTAAAATATAAACTAAATTCTATAGCAGAATTTTTTTATAAGAATGAACGTTATGGCATAATAGTGGTTTTAATAATTCTTATGACACCACTTAAAAACTATTTACTAATAATGCCTGTGCAAACAATTTTAAGTATGTTACTATCATAAACAAGGGATGAAATGAAATTTTACATTGCTACAGACCACGCTGGAATTGATTTAAAAGATTATACAATTGAATTACTAAAAGAAAAAGGTCATGAAGTTATTGATTTGGGACCATATGACAAAACTAGAGTTGATTACCCTGATTATGCTGTAAAAGTAGTACAAAGTGTTTTAGATGATAAAGAATCTCAAGGTATACTTATTTGTGGTTCTGGAATTGGTATGAGCATGGCTGCAAACAGATTTAGTGGAATAAGAGCTGCTCTTTGTCATGATGCATATACTGCATCTGTTGCTCGTGGTCATAATGATGCAAATATATTATGTTTTGGTGAAAGAATTGTGGGCTGTGGTGTTGCAGAATCAATTCTTGATGCTTGGTGTGCATCTAATTTTGATGGTGGTCGTCATACTGGACGAATTGCAAAAATTGAAGCAATAAACTCTTAAAGGAAAATCTATGTTTGTAGAATGGTCATTATTAACTGTTTTATCAATTTTATCTATATATCTATTTGTTAGAATGTTTTATTATAAAAGTATTACAACTAAAGAACAACGTAGTAATGATTTAATGAAGCTAACACTTCAAGAAGCAGAAATATTAATTAGAAAATATCAAATTCAACTCCAACGTGCCTTAGGTAATGTTGATATTTTGAGTGATGAGCTAACTAAACTAAGAAATGAACTTAAAATACTTAAACAAAGAAATACAAAACATAGACAAGAAGTTGACCGTTTAAACAGCAAGATTAAAGCACTTGAAGGTCGTATCGATGCTTTATTATAATTACTAAAAAATATCGGAGGGAAAAATATGACACTTAGTAAAACTGAACGAAAAATTATTGAAAACTCAATTAGAGATATACAAGATTTTCCAAAACCTGGAATAGTTTTTAAAGATATTACAACATTACTAAATAACAGAGAAGCTTATGGTGTTTTAATGAATCACTTATATCAGAGATATAAAGAGTATAACTTAGATTATATAGCTGGTATTGATGCTAGAGGCTTTATTTTTGGTGCTGCTCTTGCTCAGATGCTTGATATTGGTTTTGTTCCTATCCGCAAAAAAGGAAAACTTCCATATACAACTTTTACTGAAAAATATGCATTAGAATATGGAGTGGATGAGATTGAAGTTCATATAGATGCTTTTAGTGAAATTCCTAATGCTAAAGTTCTTATGATTGATGATTTAATTGCAACAGGTGGAACAGCTAATGCAGCTGCTACTCTAATCAATCAAACTGGAGCAGAATGTGTAGAGGCTTGTTTTATCATAGGACTTAGCTTTTTAGATGGTCAAAAAAAATTAAAAGAAAAAACTGAAGTTTATTCGTTAATAGAGGTTAATTAATGTATATACCATCTGCTTCTAAGTATGATCCAGATGAAAATGGTCACTTTGGTATATTTGGTGGTAGATATGTACCTGAAACACTAATGCCAGCTCTTTTAAAATTAAAAGACGAATATGAAAAAATTCGTTTTGACAAAGAATTTTGGAAAGAGGTTCACTACTATTTAAATGATTATGTTGGTCGCCCTTCTCCACTTTACTTTGCTGAGAATCTTTCTAAAGAACTTGATGCTAAAATTTACTTAAAAAGAGAAGATTTAAACCATACAGGGGCTCATAAAGTAAACAATGTTATAGCACAAGGTTTGATGGCTAAAAGACTTGGTTATAAAAAAATTATCGCTGAAACTGGTGCTGGACAACATGGTGTGGCTACTGCTACTATTTGTGCTTTACTCGATTTAGAGTGTGAGATATTTATGGGTGCTAAAGATGTACAAAGACAAGAATTAAATGTTTTTCGTATGAAACTTCTTGGTGCTAAAGTAAATGCTGTTGAGAGTGGTTCTCGTACTTTAAAAGATGCTATGAATGATGCAATTCGTCACTGGGTTACAAATGCTAGAGATACTTTTTATATAATAGGAACTGTTGCAGGTCCACATCCTTATCCTATGATGGTTAGAGACTTTCAAGCTATTATTGGCTGGGAAGCTAGAGAGCAAATTTTAGAAAAAGAGAATCGCTTACCTGATCATATTATTGCATGTATTGGTGGTGGCTCAAATGCTATAGGAATGTTTCAACACTTTTTAGAAGATGACGCGGTTGAGTGCATTGGGATTGAAGCTGGTGGACTTGGAATTGAGACTGATAAACATGGATGCTCACTTAAAAAAGGTCGTCCTGGTGTACTTCATGGTCAAATGAGTTATACACTTCAAGATGAGGATGGTCAAATTTTAGAAGCTCACTCTATAAGTGCTGGTCTTGACTACCCTGGAATTGGACCAGAACACTCTTTTCATAATGACAATAAAAGTATCACTTATGATAATATAACTGATCAAGAAGCACTAGATGCTTTTGTTTGGTTATCACGTAAAGAGGGAATTATTCCTGCATTTGAGAGTTCTCATGCAGTTGCATATCTTAAAAAATTACCAAATATTAAAGATAAACTAATCATTGTAAATCTTTCTGGTCGTGGAGATAAAGATATGATTCAAGCAAAAGATATACTTAACTTTGATTAATATATAAATTAAAATTAATGTCTATGCATCTTTCCAAATTCTAATTTTGAAGCTTCAAACATAGCATTTTTTGATCGTTGAATAATCGATTTTATACAATCATCATCATCTAATTCAGTAACACCGATAGCGAAATCTACTTTTACATCAGGCATAACTTCTATTATATTTAGCTCAACAAGAATTTTTTTTGCAATTACATCTGATGTAGTTTTATTAGTATGTGGTGATAATATAACAAAATCTGAGCCTGCCCACCTTGCAATAGAATCAGTTTCTCTAAGATATTTTTTAAGTTCTTGAGCAAAATTGGCTATAAATTTTTCTCCATATTCATACCCAAATATACCAATAAACTTACTTATATCAAGCAGTCTTAAATAAAATATAGAAAATTTATTTTCATACCTAGCTGATAACGCTATTTGATGTTTTAAAATAGCTTGCATATGCATTTTACTAGATAGTTTCGATAATTGATCTATAGTTGCTAGACTTGCTAGTTTATCAATTTTTAATCTATATTCATTAAGTTTTAAAAATTGATTGGCATGTAAATTAACTCTAGCTAAAATTTCTTTTAAATCAAATGGTTTTTTAATATAATCAACAGCACCCATTTCATAGCATTCTATTAGTAAATTTGAACTATACTCTTTTTCACTATCTATGAAAAGTAATGAAGGGGGAATTTCAAATGATTTATCCAATAAATCAAAAATTTCTTTTGGAGATAAAAAAGTCATATTTGAGTTTATTAAAGCTAAATCTAATTCACATATTCCTTCGATTTTTTTCAATTCATCTTCAGATGAGACAGATATAACATTATAATTATTTTTACTAAGTAACTCTACAAGAATTTCTAAATTTTGTATATTACTCTCTATTATTATTATATTTTTATTTTTCATAATCCATTATAACATGCTATAACCATTTTTTCTATTTTTTATTTTTATATTAACTTTATTTTATAAATTTTAAGATATTATCAATATTTAAATTAATATATATAGGATTAAAATGAATATTCAACTACTAGATACTAATAAATCTGATGTAAAAGCAGAAGTATTAATAGAATTTTTAACTCAAAATGATCTAAAAGAGCATTCTGATGTAAATATACTTAACTCTGCTGGTTTTAAAGCTGAACAAGATAGCATATGTTTTTTACATGAAAAAGCCACTTTATTTTGTGGTGTTGAGAGTAAAAATAGTGATGATATTAGAAGTGCAAGTGCTATTTTTATTAAAACTCTTAAAAATTCAAACTACAAAAGTGCAAAAATTCGTATTTTAAGTGATTTAACTTTAACTGCTTTAATTGAAGGAATTATTTTAGGAGGATATGAGTTTAATAAATATAAATCTAAACCTAGTGAAGTGACTCTACAAGATATATTTTTATGCTCAAATAATCTTGATTTTAGTAAACTTCAAACAACTTTTAATGAAGCTATCATAATTGCAAACGCAACATGTTTCACTCGTGATATTGTAAATACCATTCCACATGATATGCACCCTCAAAGTATGGTAGAATTAGCACAAACACTAGCTAAGAACAATAATCTAGAGTGTAGTATTTTACAAGAGGATGATTTAGAAAAAGAAAATATGCATGCTATGCTTGCTGTTGGTCGTGCTTCTATTCATGGTAGTGCTTTAATTCACTTAACATATAAACCAAAAAATCCTAAAAAAATTATCTCACTTGTTGGAAAAGGTTTAACATATGATAGTGGTGGGCTTAGTTTAAAACCATCAGCTTCAATGGTTACTATGAAAATGGACAAAGCTGGAGCTTGTGCTGTTTTTGGTATGATAAAAGCTGCTAGTGAATTAAAGTTAGATGTAGAAATTCACGCTTTTATTGGTGCAGTTGAAAATATGGTTGGTGGAGATGCTTATAAGCCTGATGATGTTTTAGTCTCAAGAAGTGGCACAACAATAGAAGTAAGAAATACTGATGCAGAGGGTCGTTTAGTATTAGCTGATGTATTAGACTATGCCCAAGATAAAGTAGATGCTAATTATATATTTGATTTTGCAACACTTACTGGTGCTTGTATGGTAGCTCTTGGTCAATATACAACAGGTCTTATGGGTCACTCTCATAAACTAAAACATGATTTATCAAAAGCAGGAACTGCTTCTGGGGAACTTATTAGCTCACTTCCTTTTAATAAACATCTTAAAAAACTTCTAAAAAGTGATATAGCAGATATTTCAAATACTGCTTCAAAACCTTATGGTGGAGCCATAACAGCTGGATTATTTTTAGATAAATTTATAAGAGAAGAAAATAAAAAGAGATGGATGCATTTTGACATAGCTGGTTCTGCTTATACTGAGAGTCCATGGGACTGTAATGTTTATGGAGGCACTGGTGCTGGTGTTCGTTTAATTAGTAAATTTTTAAAAACTATATAGTTAAAAGATATATAAAATTATAAAAATAAAATGGTTTATACAAAAGTAAAATAGCTTCATATTAACCGTTTTCAGGGATTTTATTTAGCAGAATCTCAAGAAAATAAAAATACTATTTAATTTGTAACATATAAGGTTTCTTTAGTATAATTCCATCAATCTTTATAAATATATCGGAGCAAAAATGGGTTTAAGTATCGGTCTTGTAGGACTTCCAAATGTAGGTAAATCAACAACTTTTAATGCACTAACAAAAGCACAAAATGCAGAGGCAGCAAACTATCCATTTTGTACTATTGAACCAAATAAAGCAGTTGTTCCTGTTCCTGATTCAAGATTAGCTGAGTTAGCTAAAATAGTAAATCCAGAAAAAATTCAATACTCTACACTAGATTTTGTTGATATTGCGGGTCTTGTAAGAGGTGCTTCTAAAGGTGAAGGTTTAGGAAATAAATTTTTATCAAACATTCGTGAAACAGAAGTCATTTTACAAATTGTAAGATGTTTCGATGATGAAAATATTGTACATACTGAGAGAAATATAGATCCACTTAGAGATGTTGAAATTATTGAGACAGAACTTATTCTTGCAGATATTGAAGTTTTGCAAAATAGAATAGATAGGCTCAAAAAACAAGCGAAAGCTGATAAAAGTGCTAAAGCATCTTTAGAGATTGCTGAAGAATTAGTAGAGTTTTTAGCAGATGGGAATTTAGCTAGAAATTTTGATAAAACTGATACAGACGAGTTTAAATTATTAAACCAAGAAGTTAGATTTTTAACAAATAAAGAGATTATGTATGGTGCTAATGTTGATGAAGAGAGCCTTTCTGATGAGGGTGATTCTATAGATGAAAATCCTTATGTAGTAGCATTAACTGAGCATGCAGAAAAAAATAATTGTGAGATTATTAAACTTTGTGCAAAGGTTGAAGAGGAATTAATAGACTTAGAGGATGATGAAGCCCAAGATTTTTTAAATGAGCTAGGTATTGAAGAATCTGGTCTTGACCAAATTATTCACAAAGGTTTTGAGAAACTAGGTCTTATGAGCTACTTTACAGCTGGTGTAAAAGAGGTTCGTGCATGGACAATTCGTAAAGATACAACTGCACCAAAAGCTGCTGCTGTAATTCATAATGATTTTGAAAAAGGTTTTATTCGTGCTGAGGTTATCGCATATAATGATTATATAGAGTGTGGTAGTGAAGGTAAAGCTAAAGAGGCTGGTAAAATGAGACTAGAGGGTAAAGAATACATTGTTCAAGATGGAGATGTTATGCACTTTAGGTTTAACGTTTAGTATTCCTCTATTTTAGTAAACAAAGGTAAATTTACTTTACCTTTGCTATTGTATCACCATACTTAACATCTTCACCTGCTTTAACATTTAACTCTAGTATATCTTTCTCAGCCAATATAACAATAGTTGATCCCATCTCAAAACAACCAAAATCATCACCTTTTTTCAGGTTTAAATTTTCATAACTATAAGCATTACTTTCATGTGCATTAGCATTTGTTTTTATTTTTGATTCAAATCCAACTTGCATCACTCCAACATTTAAAGCACTAACAAGAATCATATAAAATCTTTTTTTATTCCCAGTTTCACAAAGTAAAACAACTCTTTCATTTTCTATAAAAAGATTTAATTTTCTTCTTAATGTTGGCATGTTAACTGGATAAAATTTACCTGGAATATGAACAGCTTTTAAAACTTTTAAATCCATTGGCATATGATATCTATGATAATCCTTTGGGGAAAGATAAAAGTTTATAAAAGTTCCATTATGGACAATATTTTTCTCATCTTGAGTAAAATGTTTCCCTAAGAGTTCATCACTATTATATTTCATCCCTTTTATTTGAAGAGCATAATCATTTTGTAAATCTCCACACTCTGATATAAATGAATCACATGGTGAAATAAAATCATCACTCTCTTGTGAATATACTCTATCTTTTTTTAATCTTCTCGTAAAAAGTGCATTTAAAGTATTATAAGAGTCAGGACTGTCAAATTCATCCATGTTTAGTTTCATTAACTTTACATATGATTTATTTATAAAATTTTGTGTTGATTTTGAAAACTCTTTATTTGCAAATTTTGCAAAAGCTTGTGAAATTGCTGAAGTTATATGTCTACTCATCTATCTATTTATCCTAATCATTTATTTTACGCTTTGCTATCTCTTCAAGAAGGACTGTTGCATAAGAGCCTTTTGGAAGTGTAAAATTAAGCTCATATTGAGCTTCTACTTGCTTAAATCGTCCTTCAACATCTGTAGGGTATATCCAAGCATATCTTCTTGCTCCATCAGCATTTATTTCATCATCATACTCTTTTTCAATTACCCAAGCTTCATCAGATGACACTTTAACTTTTTTACCGCACAAAAGTCCAGTTGGTGAGATTCCTCTGTCATTAAATCTTATAATATCATCATCACTTCCATCAAAATCAAAAAGTCTACCATGTGGATAATGTTCCATTATATCCCCTCTAATAAGTTTAAAAGGATGTTTTTGAGCTTTCATTTGAGTAAGCTCATTATTAGACATATTTAAAAGTGATTCTAAATCTTTAACTTCAAAATTTTGAATAAGTGTGTTGATCTCTAATCTTCTGCTAAGCCATAAATTAAAAAGGTGACTTTGATAAGCACTAATAAGTAATTTTCTTACCTTTACATTACGCTCTTTTTTTTCACCTTTAGCAATTTTTTCTCCATCTATATGATTGTCTCCATTTTTACCAAAACGCTGATAACCAAAAAAGTTTGGCATCCCAAAATTAGAGATATTTTTGAGTGCTTCATCTATTTTTTGAGCAGCTGTAGGATTTACTTTTTTTAATTTAATATAAAATCTATTTCCCTTTAAATGTCCTATTCTAATTTTATTATTATGGTAATTTTTAGATAATATTTTTATATTTTCATGAGAAAAATTTTCCATTGCAGCTTCATGTTGTTTATGAATAGAGATATACTGCTTTGTCATTGCATGTTTATCTTTTAAACCTGCATACCCTATCTCTTTATTTTTAATACCCAAATATTTTGCGAGTATAGTTACCAATTCAAGAGTTGAGAGATTCTTTTTTCTAACAAACATCACAAGATGTTCACCTTCACCTGAGAGTTCATATAAAGGTATCTCCTCAACTACAAAATCTCTTGGTGTTTGTCTAAAATGAAACTCAACAGCAGAGTGGTTTAGCGAATAAAATCTATCCATATAATTATAATCCTAATTTTAAAAGTGATGTGCTTTACATCTGTTTGTATATCTATCTCTAATACTTGTAGCAAAAACACTTAATGGTGTTCTGCTTTGAATAGCTCGTCTTTTAACAGCTTTTTCATATCTTTTATCAAAAGCGATTAACATTTCATACTCTTCACCACTACACCCTATCTCTTTTGAAATTGACTTTTTAAACTTAAAACCTACTCTATTAGAAGATGAAAGTTTTTCTAAGTCACAAAAAAGACCATCAGATATATCCATTCCAGAACTAAGATATCGCTGTGATAATGATATAAACTTATCTCTTAATTTAATATTCACAAATTTAGATTTTTTATGAATTTTACCAAGGTTCATAAGCTTTTTTAAATCTTTTTTACTTTTTCCCAACTCACCTGTATATGCAAGTAAATAGTTTTCTTTTATTTTTGTTCTATATAGTGCATTAGAAGCGTATGAAATTATTGTAATAGTGATATCTAACTTAGTATTACAAATTGTATCTCCACCAATAATTTCAACTCCATGCTTACTAGCACAATTTTCAAATCCAGATACTAAATCTTTCATTTGACTTTTTGTAATATCTTTTGGCATTGCTACACTTAAAAGTGCATATTTTGGCTTAGCATTCATAGCGATAGCATCTGAAATATTAATTGACATTGCCTTTGATGCAATTTGGTAGTGGCTCATCCATCTTTTTTTAAAATGAACATTTTCAAAAAAAGCATCTTTGGAATATACAGAATTTTTTATTACTGCACCATCATCACCAATATTACTATTTTTAAATTGTGATATAAAATAATTTTCTAAATTCAATAAAGCTTCTTAAAATGGCTTAAGTTAGTCTTAACACCAATATATATAAAATAACATTGTATTATATCATTTATTAGGAAAACCACACATATGAAACACTCTATAAAAAAAATATTCAACAACTTGTCTCTACTTCTTTTATTAGCGGCAGTTTTTGCTGGAGTTGGTGCATTTTTATCATTTGAGAATACTAGTTCTTATGAAAAAATTGATAATCTTAATGATCAAAAAAAGATCATATCAAATCTTACAAAACTATCAACAAGTGACCAAGAATTAATATTAATACAACTAACAGGCAATGGTACTCAACTTCATTATGAGATAGAAAAACTAAAAACTTTGTATAAATATAATTTTATGGAAAAATATATATTATCAAATTCTCAAGAGTATTTAAGAGATTTAAATAAACTAAACTCACTTACAACTAAATTTAATATTAAAGCTCTTGCACATTACAAAAACAAAGATAAAAAAGAAACTATAAAAAAAGAGTTTAAAACAAGTTTTTATAACTTAAATAAGCAATTAAATATAATAATTTTTAAAAGTATAGAGTACAATAAAATTAAACATAACATCCATAATAAGATAACCCTTATTGCCTTTATTGTAATTTTATTAATAGCAATTTGGTATAGAAAAAGACTTAAATTAATATATGAAGACTTATCATATTTATATAATGCTGACAAAAAAAACTATACTACTTTTTCAGAAGAGATAGATGCAATTGCACTAAGAATGAAAAGAAAAGTTATCACATCTGACAACCCAGCAATGCTCGATCCTGTTACAGGAATTAATAATTTAAAAGGTTTAATTAATTCATATGGGGAGAAAAAATCTCTAAAAGAGAGTAATTTCACATCAGTAACAATACTTGAAATAGAGAATTTTTCAAAATCTAATAGAGTATATTCACAAGAATTTACTCAAAGTATACTAAAAAAAGTTGCATTTACTATATCTCTACATGAACAATCCGCTGATGTTATGGCAAGAACAGACTATAATCAATTTACAATTATTTTATCAAGACCTTCTAAAGAACAGTCATTTAAAGATATAGATATTATTCGTCAAAGTATTAACGAATTAAAATTAAAATCTTCACAAACAGGTCCTATAACTATAACTGTAAGCGGTGGGTTAATTATAAAACCTAACAATATGTCATTAGATGAAGCGCTTAGAGAATCAAAAAGAATTTTATTACACTCTCAAAAAAATGATTCAAATAAAATTTCTCAAAGTAGAGACCTAGCATAGGATTAATTATAGGGAATATTCGTGGCTTTTTTAGATTAAGCAAAGGCTTAGGACTGTATAATCTTGTCTTATTTAAATTTTAATCAATATAAAGGAAAGCTAAATGAGTATCTCTATTTATACATATGATGCCATTATTGTTGGATCTGGGCTTGCTGGTTGTGCCGCTGCAAGAGAGTTACAAAATGCTGGTAAAAAAGTTGCTGTAATAACAAAACTTCATCCTCTTAGAAGTCACTCTGGTGCTGCTCAAGGTGGAGTAAACGCTGCTTTTAGTGATGAAGACAGCGTAGAACTTCATGAGTA
>JAFLJV010000239.1 GCA_022712845.1 Sulfurimonas sp.
AGGCAATTGACTTTAGTGCGCAAAGAGCAATTAGATCATTTATTGCACAAGTTTCTGCAGAGGGAGCTAGGTCTAAAAATAATTAGGGAGCATATTGTGACAATCCAAAGTATTATAAAAAAAGCTATTAAACGTTTAGAATTAGAGGGTAAATTATTAACACCTGATTTTTATGCTGAATCATTTTGTAAAGAGGCAAAAAAAGCAGGTTTTAGTGTTGAGGATTGTTCACATGTTAAAAAATTATCCACCACTTTAAATAGTGAATTTCAAAAAGAGTTAACAAATTATCATATTAAAACCATAAGTGAACTAGTTAGATTTTTAATTTCAAAATTAAATAGAACAAACCCTACTCATTGCTCTAGTCTATTAGAATCACAAACGTTATTTACAAAAAGAGTGCTTCAAGTTGTAGAAGTATTACATAACAAAGAAGCTTCTGAGTTAGCAAGAAAAAGTATAGATCTTTTAAATAATGAAGCTGCACCCTCTCAAGTAGATCAATTTAGACAGCTTTGGATTAATTTTATAACTTCATATGATGATACTTTTTTGCAAAAACTTAAAGTTTTAGGTGATATTGATAGTAAAAATCTTAAAGATAGTATTGAGAATATACATATAAATTCATCTGATAAACTAGCTGGTTCTATGGAGCTTTCTTCTATAGCTTCTTTACTTGTTTCATCACTTGTACCATCTATTGCATCAAGTGTTAATGATAAAATTGCAGATATTAGCCAAAAAATCCAAAAAAATCCTTCTCTTTTAGAGAGTGTAAGTGTTGAGTCGGAAATAAAATCTGTGATATCTTTAAGAATAGCACTTGATAAGCAGAGTGTTCAAGAGATGATAGAGTCATTAGATGGTGTTTTAGATAAACTCTCCTTAAGACTTATCGATATGATAGAGAGTTCAGATAACTCAACAGCTGAAATACAAAAAATCAAAACAGAACTTGAAGAGTATAAAGAAGAACCAGTTTCTAATTTTAAAGTTGCACATAAAAAATTATATACCATTGCAATGGCACTAGAAAAAAATACTAAAGCTCTAAGTACTGATTTAAAAAATCATAGTGGTGAAGTAAAATTACTTGGTAAAAAAATAGAACTGCTTGAGAAAAAGCTTAAAGAAGCAAGGGAAGAATCGAAAGAAGATTTTTTAACAAAGCTTTATAACAAACGAGCATTAGATAAATTGATGGATACAAAAGAAGCTGAATTTAAAAGGTATGAACATAACTATAGTATAGTCTTTTTTGATTTAGACTTTTTTAAAGCGATAAATGATACTTACGGTCATGATGCTGGAGATGCTGTTTTAGTTGCTTTTGCAAAAATTCTTAAAAATGAAGCAAGAAATGTTGATATTGTAGGAAGATTTGGTGGTGAAGAATTTCTTGCAATACTTGGTGAAACAAATGCTGAAGGTGGAGCTATTTTTGCAGATAAAGTTAGAAGTAAAGTTGAAAAAGCTCGTTTTATGTACAAAGAAAAGCAAATAAAAGTAACTGTTAGTTGTGGTGTAAGTGAAAGAAAAACAAGTATCTCACTTCAAAATGTAATAAAAGCAGCTGATGATTATCTATATAAGGCAAAGAAAAATGGTAGGAATCAAGTAGTTCATAAGTGAGGTTAAAAAAATATCTAGAAGATAAACCACTTTATTACGATAAAATTGATTATACTCGTATGCCTCGCATATATAAAAAAATAAAGACTTCTTTACAAATTCCTAAAATAATTCATATAATTGGTACGAATGGTAAAGGAACGACAGGTCGTTTTTTAGTAAATGCTCTTTATTTGCTTGGCTATAAAATAGGGCATTATACTTCTCCTCATATTTTAGAATTTAATGAAAGAGTTTGGATAAATGGTAAAAATAGCAGTAATGAAGTTTTAGAAAAAGCACACCAAAAATTACAACAACTTTTGATAAAAGAAGATGCTGATTCTCTTAGTTATTTTGAATATACAACATTTCTAGCAATGATAGTATTTAGTAAGTGTGAATACATAATTATGGAGGCAGGTCTTGGTGGGGAAAGAGACGCAACAGCAGTATTTCCTAAATGTTTAACACTTGTTACTCCTATAGCATATGATCATGAGTTTTTTTTAGGTTCTAGTATAGAATCTATTGCTACAACAAAATTAAATGCCATACAAAATAGTGCTATTTTAGCGTTGCAGAAGTATGATGAAGTTTATAATATTGCTCAAAATTTAAGTATAGAAAAATCTTTAAATATTTTTAAAGTTGATGAACTCTTAGATGAGGAAGATAGAGGTAAAATAGATCAAATTTCTAAAAATTTGTCACTTGTGGAGTATCTAAAACAAAATTTATCTTTAAGTATAGCAGCATTAAAATTTTTAAAAATAAAGTATGATGTTGATAAATTTAAAGAACTACCATTGTTTGGACGATTTACAAGGTTAAATAAGAATATTATATTGGATGTTGGACATAATTCATTGGCAGCATCAAGTATTGTTAGTGAATTAAGAGGAAATAAATATATTATTATTTATAATTGTTATAAAGATAAAGATTATAAAAATATATTGAAAATTTTAAGACCCATAACTTTACATGTAGAGATTATAGCAATCGAAGATAAAAGAATTGAGTCAACTGAAATTTTAAAAACTACTATTGAGAATTTAAATATGAAATATAAATTATTCAAAGAGATAAATCCATCTAGTAACTATTTGGTATTTGGTTCTTTTAGTGTAGCAGAAGCTTTTTTAAGAGAATATAATGAATAATCATTTTACTATTACAATTAATGATGATAATGGTGTAAAACAGTTTAATATACATCAGATTATGAAAAAAGCTATTATGTACATAGTTTTTTTTCTTGCTTTTGTAGCGTTAGTAGCTATTGGTACAATTTTATATTTAAATAGTTCAGTTGATGCTATCGAAGAAAAAAGATTGAATATGCAAGCAGCATACAATTCTTTAAAGATAAAAAATCAAGAGCTTGATGATAGTATGAAAAGTACACAATTAGCTTTAATACATAAGAAAAAAGAGCTTAATGAGATATCAGATTCACTTTCTGAAATTGAAACTTTAATAGGGATGTCTCCAGTTCCTGATATGACACTTCAAGAGAGAGTTAATGCAACTAAATTAAGTTCTCAACATATGGCAACTCTTATGCAATTTATTCCAAATGGCTCACCAATAAAGTATAAAGGAATAACAAGTAAATTTGGTTATAGAATGCATCCAACACTTAAATCAAGAGAGCTTCATCGTGGTATAGATATGAAAGCAAAGATGAATACACCTGTATATTCAACAGCAGATGGGATTGTTGAGTGGGCAGGGACACATAAAAAAAGTGGATTCGGTAAACTTATTATCTTGCAACATAATTATGGTTTTAGAGGATACTACGGACATTTAAACAAAATTGTGATAAAATCAGGTAAATTTGTAAAAAAAGGTGATTTAATCGCCTATACTGGTAACTCTGGAATGAGTAGTGGTCCACATCTGCATTATGAAATCAGGTTTATTCATAGAGCAGTTAATCCTATAGCATTTCTTAAATGGAATGTTAAAAACTATAATGATATATTTGAAAAGGAAAAGAAAATACCATGGCAATCTTTAATAACAGCGACAGCACACATCAAAGTACCAAACCCGACACAAACACAACCATCATTACAGCTGGCTCTACAATCAAAGGGGAAATGAACCTTACGTGTAATTTATATGTAGATGGTGAATTTGAAGGAGTTATTTACTCACAAAAAGAAGTAAATATTGGTAAGCATGGACATATTAAAGGGGAAGTTTCCACTAAAAGACTTGTTGTTCAAGGCTATATAGAGGGTTCTGTTAACGCTGCAAGAGTTGAAATAAAAGCACATGGTAGAGTTAATGGTACTATAGAATCTAGTGAATTAGTTATTGAAGCAAAAGGTATTTTTGAAGGAAATAGTGTTGTAAAAAATGTTTCAGAAGCTCCAAAAACACCATCATTTGATAAAATAACACCTGTAAATACAGTAACTTCTAATGAAGAAATTTCTTTAAAAATAGAAGAGGAAAAATCATAATATATACTAGTTTAATTTAATGCCACAAAATATACTATTTCAATATTTTAAAACTAATCCAAATCAAGATTTAGAACTTTTAATTTGTCAAGATTCTAAAGAAGCACAAAATTTAGAAAGTGTTGCTAAATTTTTCAAGTGCGATGTTCTGGTCTTTCCCGATTTAAGAGCAAGTTTTGGAGATGATCTTAGAGTTTTTAAAGAGGAGTTGCATCAACTATTTTCAACACTTAGAAAATACTATACAACTAAGAAAAAGCCATTAATAATTTCACCATTAAAAACATTACTTTTTAACTTACCTAAAGAGAATTTACTACAATCTACTACATTAGAGTTTGGCTCAAATATAAACTTAAAAGCATTTAAAGAACAGATGCTATTTTGGGGTTATACTTTTGTAGATATGGTTCAAGTTGAAGGTGAGATATCTTTCCGTGGAGATATTATAGATATATATACACCATCATCTAAATTGCCCATAAGAGTTTCACTTTTTGATGATGAGATAGAACAGATAAAACAGTTTGAACTGGAATCTCAAAGAACCTTGAAAGAGGAGCTAGATAGTTTTGAAATAACACCAGCTTTTTACTCTTTAAGTGAGGATGAGTTTGATAATTTAAATCAAAAAATAGAGTTAAGTGAGTTTGATTCTCTTGTAAAAGATATTGCATCACTTGGCTTTTGGCATTTAGAGCAAAATTGTGTTAATTTTTTAGATGGTAAAAATGTTAAGTTAGTGAAAAATTTAGATGCTCTTTTGGTAGATGCATATGCACTAAATTACCCAACTATCTCAAGAGAAAGCTTTAATCTTGAGATTTTGCCAGAATCTGATGAGTTTAAAGAATTAGTTGTAGTTGATGTAAAATCACTTTTAAAAGTACATAAAAATAAAAAAATAACAATTATCGCTTCAAATAAAGCATTGATGAAACAAGTTGGATTATTTGAACTTGAAAATATTACAGAAATTTATGCTCCATATATTTTAAACATTATCTCTAAAGATGAGCTAATTATATCTTTAAATAAACCTGATAAACTTAGACGAAGAAGAAAAAGTTCAATCATGCTTGATGACTTAAAAAGAGGTGATTATGTTGTTCATGAAGATTATGGAGTTGGGATATTTGAGAGTATTGAGCAGACAGAAATACTTGGTGGGATAAAAGATTTTATAGTTATTAAGTATATTGGTGATGATAAGATTTTATTGCCAGTAGAAAACTTAGACTTTATAGATCGTTACATTGCCTCTGGAGGTTCAACACCTGTTTTAGATAGACTTGGTAAGGGTAGCTTTGGAAAATTAAAGGAGAAGGTTAAAAAACGTCTTATGGAAATTGCAGGGCAGATTGTAAATACTGCTGCATCAAGAGAGTTAATTAAAGCACCAAAAATCGGTATAAATAAAAATGATTTAAAAGAGTTTCAGGCACTTGCTGGATTTGAATACACAGGTGATCAAACTCAATCTGTAAGTGAGATAATTACTCAAATGAGTTCTGGTCATATAATGGATAGACTTCTTAGTGGTGATGTTGGTTTTGGAAAAACTGAAGTTGCGATGAACGTAATTTTTGCAGCATATAAATCAGGTTTTCAATCAGCTTTAATTGTTCCGACTACACTTCTTTCAGCCCAACACTATCGTTCATTAGAGGAAAGATTTAGTGAGTTAGGTTTAAAATATTCAAAACTTGATAGATTTGTATCACCTAAAGATAAAAAAAATATTATCTCAGCTTTGGCTTCAGGTGATTTGGATGTTGTTGTTGGAACTCACTCTTTATTTGGACTTGATTTTAAAAACTTAGGTGTAGTTATTATAGATGAAGAGCATAAATTTGGTGTAAAACAAAAAGAGAAGATAAAAGAGCTTTACCATAATGTTCATCTTCTTTCAATGAGTGCAACGCCAATTCCTCGTTCATTAAACCAAGCATTAAGCTCTATAAAAACAATGTCACAGCTTCTAACTCCACCAAGTGAGAGATTGGCTGTTAGAACATTTATAAAAGAGTATGAAGAAAAATTTATAAAAGAGGTTATTTTAAGAGAGATTCGTCGTGGTGGACAGATTTTTTATGTTCATAATTCAATTGATCATATGCCTATTAAACTCGGCGAGTTAAAAGCTCTTCTTCCAGATTTAAGAGTTGTAATGCTTCACTCTAAAATATCAGCAATTCAGACTGAAAAAGAGCTTTTAAAATTTGAAGCTGGAGAATATGATTTGATGTTAGCTACTTCTATTATAGAATCTGGAATACATATGCCAAATGTAAATACTATTTTAGTAGATGGTGCAGATAGGTTTGGTATAGCAGATTTACATCAGCTTCGTGGTCGTGTAGGACGTGGTAGTGTAGAGGGGTTTGCATATTTTATAGTAGAGAATAAAGAGAGCTTGACAGATGAAGCAAAAAAAAGACTTTTAGCATTAGAATCAAACTCATTTTTAGGAAGTGGTTCAGTTTTAGCATATCATGATTTAGAGATTCGTGGTGGTGGAAACTTAGTTGGCGATGCACAAAGTGGTCATATTAAAAATATTGGTTACTCGTTGTATCTTAGAATGTTAGAAGATGCTATAAAAATTCTTAGTAATACAATGGAGTCTGAGAAAGCAAAAGTAGATATTAAACTAACTATTTCTGCTTTTATATCTGATGAAATAGTCAAAGAAGATAGGCTTCGCTTAGATATTTATAGAAGACTCTCAGCTTCTTACGAGGTAGTGGAAATATATGAGATTCAAGAAGAAGTTATAGATAGATTTGGAGAGTTAGATACTCCCACTTTACAATTTTTTGAGTTAATGGTCATTAAACTTTTAAGTTTAGACAAAAAAATAAGATCAGTCTCTAATTATGGGCAAAATATAACTTTTTCATATTTGAATAATTCAAAGGAAAGTATAAAGTCAGATTCAAAAGATGATGACGATATAGTTAAAGCGACATTGTATTATCTTAGAAATTCTAAGCCAAAAGTAATTTAGAAGTATTTTATTTCCTAACTTTTTAATTGTTTTTTAATTGTTTTGCTTCACTAATAGAGATGTTATTAGTAATATAATATAGAGTGTCACTTGCAGTAAAACCTGCTTTTGTCCATTTTTTAGCTTTCTTTAATGGGATATTGTTTTTCATAAAAAAATTAGCTTCTTGAAGTCTTTTTTTTATTTTTTCAGCTTTTGTTTCTTTAGCTTTTATTTTTTCAACTTTTATTTCTTTTATTTCTTTTTTTTTAGCTAGTTTTTTATGTTTACCATTTGTCAATAAATTACAAGAGATAGTATCTCCTCTATTACAAGATATATTAAGATATCTTTTTGCTTGAATGATATCTTTTTTCACACCATCACCATGCATATACATATTGCCAAGTGACACACAAGCCTCAGAAACCCCAATATAACAACCTCTATTATATAAATCTATAGCTGTTTTATAGTTTTTTGCTTTAAGGGCTTTTTGTGCTTTATACATAAATTCTGGCTGTATGTTAGCACTTAAGTTTATGCAAAAAAGTAGTAAAGTTAAAATAATAGTTGTTTTTTTCAAAATATTCCTAGTTTCAGAGGTAAAATTATTTTTTTAAACATTCTACCAAAAAATAAATATTATAAACTTAGATATAATTTCAATAAATTAAATATAAGAATAAAATAATGAAAATTGCATTTATAGGCGATATTGTAGGTCGTCCAGGTCGTGAGA
Source organism: Sulfurimonas sp. (assembly GCA_022712845.1). Next base: position 7,829 of record JAFLJV010000239.1, read on the forward strand.
TGTTAAAAGAGTATCTACCAAAAATAAAAAAAGAGTATGAAGTTGACTTTGTAATTGCAAATTATGAAAATGTCTCTCATGGTTTTGGAATGACACCTAAAAATGCAAATGAGATAGTTTCTTATGGTATTGATTGTATGACTGGTGGAAATCACTCCTGGGATAAAAAAGAGATTAAAACACTGTTTGATACACATGAAATATTAAGACCACATAATTACCCTGATAGTGTAGAGGGAACTGGTTGTAAGGTTTATGATGTTGCAGGGGAGAGATTTGCTGTTTTAAATCTAATGGGGCATTACTCTATGCCATATTGTGATAATGCATTCTCAAATGCTAAAAATACAGTTGAATCCTTGCACAATGATGGTATTAAAAATATTTTTATAGATTTCCATGCAGAAGCTACTAGCGAGAAAAGAGGTATGATGATGCTTCTTCAAGGTAAAGTGAGTGCTATTATTGGAACGCATACACATGTCTCAACTGATGATTTTCAAATCTCACAAGGTACAGCATACTTAAGTGATATGGGACTTACTGGTTGTAGAGATAATATTATAGGTATGGATAAAAAAGCACCTTTAAAACAATTTCTTACTGGTCTTAAAAGTCATTTTGATGTTCCAAAAAAATGTAAAAAAATACTTCAAATGGTGATTTTAGATATAAATGATGGAAAATGTTTAAGTGCATTTAAAATAAAACAGTTTGATGATGGAAGAATGATTAAAAGTTATGCTTGGATTGAAGAGGATTAGTTAGGCAGTTATTTTATAGTATTTGTCATTTTCTAGGTAAGTATTTACCATAATATTTTGTAAATTTTTATTTTTTATCTCTTGAATATTTTGAGGTAAAGAGTTCCCTAGAGAATTTATATTACTAAGGGTCATAGTTGGTTTTTTTAGTAATGAAAATATCTTTGAATTTTCTTCATAAGCACTTTTAGCATTTTTCATATCTTTTGCTTTTTGAAATTTTATCTCATCAGGAGTTTTTATACCTTCTTGAAGCTTTTGTTGATTATTGAAAGATTTATAATTATGAACATAGTCTATAGGTAGGTTTTTATTTGTATGGAGTTTTTGGACTTGGGTTTCTAAAAGTTTAGTAGCAAACAATTTTGATTCATCTTTTTTATTATCAATATGTTTTTGATTTATTTTATCTGATGTATTTGCACTGACATATGTAGTATACGATGAAACAAACATCACTTTCCCCTTTGTCCCTATTATAAATTAAATGAGCTTTATATTGTATAAATTATAAATTTTAATTATTTTTGTTTTTAATATGGTATTTTTGATACAATAATAATAAAAAGATACTTTTAGGAATATTTTATGAATGCAAAGATAGTTATAGTTGAAGATGAAGAAGATTTACTAGAGCTACTTGAGTATAACTTAACTAAAGCGGGTTTTGAAGTTATAGGCTTTTTGAACACTAAAACAGTGGAGCAAATGCTTATAGAAGAGGATATTGATATCTTGATAATGGATAGAAATTTACCTGGTGTTGAAGGTAGCGAATTTGTTCAAACATTAAGAAAGAGCGGTTTTACAACACCAGTAATTTATCTAAGTGCAAAAAATAGAGATTTAGATATAGAAGAGGGGTTTTTAAGAGGGGGAGATGGCTATTTAACAAAACCCTTTAATATGAAAGAGCTGATTTTAAGAGTAAAAGCAATTTTGCGTAGAACAAGTAAAAAGATTGATGATGAAATTCTTGTATATAAAGATATAACTTTAGATAAGAGTTCAAGAGAGTTAAGTATTGATGGAAAAATTATAGATATAACAAAACTAGAGTTTAATCTTCTTTGTGAATTTGTTGTAAACAAAGGTAATGTACTTGATCGTGATTATTTACTAGAACATGTTTGGGATGATGCAGAAGAGTATCAGTATAAAACTGTAAATGTAGCCATAAACCGTTTAAAAGAAAAAATCGACCCTGATAAAAGCAAAGATTATATACAAACTGTTAGGGGAGTAGGGTACAAGTTGTGCTAAGAATACACCAGATATTTATCCTTAAATTCTTACTTCTTTTTGTAGGAACATTAGCAATTACTGCATTTATTAGTTATATAGCACTTAAAACTACTATTATTGAGCAAAACAAACAACATTTAAAAAATGCTATAGAATTCATAGAGATGGAGTTACAAGGTAAAGATAATTTAGATAGTTTAGTATCAAAAGTGAAGGATAAAACATCTTTAAGGGTAACTATCATTGATAATGATGGAGTTGTTTTAGCAGAATCTAATGCAGATAAAAATAGTATGGATAATCACTCTAATAGATATGAAATTATCCAAGCAAATAAAAATAAATATGGAGATATAACAAGATACTCAAAAACACTTAAAGTTGATTTTTTGTATGTTGCTAAAAGAGTTTTTTATAATGGTAATGACGTATATATTAGGTTGTCTAAGAGTTTAGCTCAAGTTATGGATGAGTTTTATACTCTATGGTATAGGTTGTTTTTTGTATTTTTAGGGATAATTTTTATAGCTACATATCTATCAAGAAATATGAGTCAAAAAATAGTTTATGATATTGAGCAAATAACTTCTTACCTTGATGAGATATCTAACAAAAACTATAAAGCAGTTGTTAAAACAAAGTACTTTTATGAATTTTTACAGATCTCACTTTTACTTAAAAATTTAGTTAAAAAATTAGATAAAAATGATAGAAAAAAGATAAAAAATATGGCGAAATTAAGACTTATAAATAAACAAAGAAATGACATCTTATCTGCTCTTTCTCATGAGTTTAAAAATCCAGTAGCCTCTATAA
>JAFLJV010000178.1 GCA_022712845.1 Sulfurimonas sp.
CGTGTGCTCTTCCGATCTGCTAAAAAGAAACCACCTTTTGTAACTGATGAAGAAGTTATTTAATGAAATTAATAATTTCTGCCCAAAGGGCTAGCTTCAGTGAGGGGAATTCTTTGTGGACTTTGTTCGCAAAGAAGGAGATTTTATAGTGAAACAAAAAGTGTATTTTAAAACTTTTGGTTGTAGAACAAACCTTTATGATTCTCAAGTGATGATGAGTGCCATAGAAGAGTATGATGTTACTGAGGATGAAGGTGAAGCTGATGTAGTAGTTGTAAACTCTTGCACAGTAACAAATGGTGCTGATACACATGTTCGCTCATATATTTCTCATGTAGAAAAAATAGGTGATGCTAGAGTTTTTCTAACAGGATGTGGTGCACATACTAAGGGTGAAAAATTACTAGAGCAGGGTAGAGTTTCAGGTGTATTTGGTCAAAGTGAAAAACTTCGTATTGATGAGATGTTATCAAAGAGTGAACCATTTTATGAGCCAGGAGATTTAAACTATATTGACGGGGCTGTTGTTGATGATTTTGTTGGTAAGAGTAGGGCATTTATAAAAATTCAAGAGGGTTGTGATTTTCGCTGTTCTTATTGCATAATTCCATATGTTCGTGGTGATGCAAGAAGTATGGATGAGGGTAGAATATTAGAGCAGATTACAAGGCTAGCACGGAATGGTTTTGGTGAGTTTATTTTAACTGGAACAAATGTTGGAAGTTATGGGCAAAAAACAGATAGTTCTATAGCCTCACTTATGAAAAAAATATCAACAATAAGAGGTGTTAGGCGTATAAGACTTGGAAGTGTTGAGCCTATCCAAATAACTGATGAATTTAAAGAACTTCTTAGTGAGCCTTGGCTTGAGAAGCACTTGCATATTGCACTTCAACATACATCACCACAAATGCTAAAACTTATGAATAGGCGAAATGTATATAAACAAGATAAAGAACTTTTTGAATTATTGGCAAGTAAGGGTTTTGCGATAGGAACTGACTTTATAACAGGTCATCCAGGCGAGAGTACAGAGCTTTGGGATGATGCTATAAAAAATGTGAGAGAATTACCATTAACGCACCTTCATGCTTTTTCTTATTCAAAAAGAGATGGTACCCCATCATGCACCATGAAACCTGAAGTAAATGGCAAGTTGGCAAAAGAAAGACTTCATGAGCTAGAAGATATAGTAAAAGCTAAAAATTTTGAATTTAGAAAAGCTTTTAGTGGTTCATTAGATATTTTAGTTGAGAGTCAAAAAGATGATTTAAATGTTGGATATGATCAACATTTCAATAAAATCTTAATCAAATCAAATGAAGACTTGCTTGGAAACTGGGTAAATATACAAAATTATGAAGTTAAAGAGGAGACTAATTATGGCAGCATATAAATCAAATAGAGTAGTGCTTTTTACATCAGCAGCCTTAGTGGTTATATTAGTTTTATTTGCAGTATTAAGAGATAATGCAGATTCTATAACTCTTGGAAATGCAAAAATTATCTTACAAAATAATTCTGTAGTGAGTGTAATATCTTCAGATGAATATATATATCTCAAAACAGATAAAGAGGTATATAAAATAGCTTCTTCACAAGTTGATCCGCAAATGTTTTTAAATTATAAAGTAGAGGTTAAAAGTGGTTCGAGTATAGTTGTTTATCTTTTATATATGGTTTTACTTTTAGGTATTGGAAGTGTTGCTTTTAGATGGTATCAAAAACAAAATAATTTATTTAATAATGAAACAAAGACAACCAGTAAATCAAATTATCTTCAAAATCAGTCACCAATAGAGTCTATTAAAAGTGATGTTACTTTTAGTGATATAGGTGGAATAAGTGATGTTAAAATTGAGCTTGAAGAGATTATAGATTTTATGAAAAAACCAAAACGATATAAAAGTTTTGGTGCAAGAATGCCAAGAGGTGTTCTTTTAGTTGGACCTCCTGGTGTTGGTAAAACAATGATAGCAAAAGCTGTAGCACATGAAGCTGGTGTACCATTTTATTATCAAAGTGGTGCTTCATTTGTTCAAATATATGTAGGGATGGGTGCAAAAAGAGTTCATGAACTTTTTCAAGCTGCTAAAAATAATTCCCCTTCAATTATATTTATAGATGAGATAGATGCTGTTGGAAAAACAAGAGATGGAAGTAGAAATGATGAAAGAGAAGCAACTCTAAATCAGCTTTTAACAGAGATGGATGGTTTTGAGGGTTCTAGTGGGGTTATAGTTATAGCTGCAACAAATAAGATTGATGTACTTGACTCTGCACTTCTTAGAGCTGGAAGATTTGATAGAAGAGTTTTTGTAGAATTACCAACAAAAAGAGAAAGAGAATCTATACTGGTTAAATATCTTGATAAAGTTCCACATGATTTAGATGCAGGAGCTATAGCCAATATGACTGTAGGATTTAATGGTGCTTCACTTGCTGCTCTTGTAAACGAAGCTTCACTTTTAGCTATAAGACAACATGATTTTCAAGTGACAATAGAACATTTTCATCAAGTTAAAGACAAAGTGATGTTTGGAAAGAAAAAACTTCAAATACTAAGTGAAAAGCAAAAAATGTATCGTATAACTTATCAAGCTGCTAAAGTTGTATGTGCTACTTATTTTGATTTACCATTTGAAAAATTACTACTATCAAATGAAAAACTTACACCATCTACAGATGAACCACTTATAAAACATGAGATAGAATCAAGAGTTAAGATGTTTTTAGCAGGTATGGTTGCTTGTGATATAAAATATAAAGAACATGCTAGCAGTGCAAAAACTGATTTAGAAGAAGCAAAAGAGCTTGTTGATAAAATGCTCAAAGAGTATGGAATGGGTACATTTTTAATTTCTGACAATAATGAACAAGAAGTACTTATGAAAAGGCTATATGAAGAGACTAAAGAACTTTTAATCTCACTAGAGAAAACTATGAATAATGTTGAGGCTATTTTATATGAGAGAGAAAGTATCACTAAAGAAGATGTTAAAAAGTTAATTAATGAAGTTTTATAATGGTTTTTCTTTAAAAAATGAAGAGATTTATTTTGAAGATTTTATAAACTCTTCTGAGTACACTATTTGTGGATTTAGTTATGGAGCTATTAAAGCTTTTAATGATGTCAAAGAGCGTCTAAAATCTTCTAAAAGAGTAGATACACTTCAGCTACTATCTCCAGCTTTTTTTCAAACAAAAGATGAGAAGTTTAAAAAATTTCAGCTTAATAATTATAAAAAAAATAGAGTGTTTTATCTAAAAAATCTTATTGATGGTTGTTTTGCTCCATATGCAAATAGAGATATAAAGCGATGTGAAACAACACAAAAAGAGTTAGAAGAGTTATTAAATTATGAGTGGAATTTAAATGAGTTGAAAAGCTTAACAGAACTTGGCGTAAAGATTGAAGTTTACTTAGGTGGTATGGATAAAATTATAGATGCCCAGAGTGCTAGAGAGTTTTTTCTAGAGGTAGCTACAGTTACATATATAAAAGATGCAAACCATTTTTTACAAATAAATTAAATAGATTTATTAACTCATTCTCAAAACTACATCCTTGTAGTTTTTCCGAGGCTAAAAATTAAAATTCATCCTTGAATTTTTTTAAATTTTTAGAACCGTTAATAAATCTATTTAACAATTATATTCAAGGAAATGATAAATGAGTAAAATTAAAATAGGCGTAATAACAGCAAGTGATAGAGCAAGTAAAGGTATATATGAAGATATATCAGGGGTTGCAATCCAAGATACAATGAAAGATTACCTAAAGAGTGAATTTGAGATAGTTTATAGATGTATACCAGATGAGCAGGATATACTAGAGAACACTATGATAGAGCTTTGTGATGAAGCAGGATGTTGTTTAGTTGTAACAACTGGTGGAACAGGTCCAGCACTTCGTGATGTTACACCAGAGGCGACTGAGAATGTATGTCAAAAGATGATGCCAGGTTTTGGTGAGCTGATGCGTCAAGTGAGCTTGCAGTATGTACCAACAGCAATTCTTTCAAGACAAACTGCAGGAATTAGAGGAAAATCTTTAATCATAAATCTACCAGGAAAACCAAAATCAATTCGTGAGTGTTTAGATGCAGTATTCCCAGCTGTTCCATACTGTATAGATTTACTTGAGGGTCCATTTATTGAGACTAATGAAGAGGTTATAAAGGCTTTTAGACCTAAAGCAAAATAGTTTAAACTCCTTTTAGTATAAAGGAGTGCTTATCATAAACTTTTCCATTAATAACTATAGGAATTTTATGTTTACCTTTATAATGTTTGCGTGTTGAAAAATCAGCAAACTTATGTTTTTTCTTTAGAGTTATAACTTCATTAGGTTTTATTTTTTTTGATGTAAGTTTAAATACTTTTGGAGCTAAAGAAACATTTGCTTTTTGATAGTAAATTATAAAATCTATCATAATTGATAAAGTTCTTTTTTCTTTTGAGTTAATCTCCACTTCAAACTCTAAAGAATTTCCAAATATAACCTCGTTAGAGTTAAGTGAGAGTTTAATATCTATCTTATCACTTTGAACATAGCCTAATAATTTTAAAGCATCTGCATTACCAGCTTTTAAAAGTGTACGAAGTGCGTGTTTTGTAAGCCAAGCCATCTCTTTTGTATTGTTTTGCCATAAAGTGAGGGTTTTTATAACTAAATTAGGATGGTCTTTAGATATATCATTTAGGTTATTTGCAACTGAACGTCTTACATATAATTGAGAATCATTTTTTAGATTTTCTAAAAGTTTAAGTATTGGAGTAGGGTTTTTTTTAAATCTCTCTAAAGCAAAAGCCCAAGGTAGACGAGGGCGTATCCCCTCTGAGACTAATCGTCTTACATGCACATTTTCATCAACAGACCACTCTTCTAAAATAGTCATAGTTTTTTCATAATGCACTTGTATAAAAAATCTTATATGAAACTCTGAAGTAAATCTTTTTGTCATTTCTTTTAGTGCATACATAGATATCTCAAAATTATTCATTCCACATCTCGCTACATAGCCAGTTTGTGGCATTAAAATAAATCCATCATATCCACTAACTTCCATATCTACTATCTCACTTGGAAGAGCTTTAAGTAGTATCTCAACTCCAACTTTAAATGGTTTAGGTAAATATATTTTTAAAGCATTTTCTATAGAATTTGAACGCTCTTTTAACTCTAAAGTATCAAGAGTTGGTAAAATAAGTTCTAGAAATTCTTTGTATTGAAATTTTGAATAGATTTTAAGTATAGAGTTTGCCAAATTTGTAATATTTTGTATATTAAAAGCAGCGGCTTTTAGTTCAAATTTTTCTTTCATAGTACAATTCTAAATAGAAAGTTTAATACCAACAGGACAGTGATCAGAACCATTGATTTCTGGAAGTATAAAAGCATCTTCTAAACTTTCACACAGATCATCTGAAATAAAGAAATAGTCTATTCTCCAGCCAACATTGTTAGCTCTTGCGTTAGCTCTATAGCTCCACCAACTGTAACACTTCTCTTTATCACCATGAACATATCTAAAAGTATCAACATAACCGTGATTTACTAGTTTGTCCATCCATTCACGCTCCATTGGTAAAAAACCAGATTTTTTAGAGTTTGCTTTTGGATGTGTTAAATCTATCTCTTTATGAGCAGTGTTTACATCTCCACAAATTATAATTGATTTTCCATCTTCACGAAGTTTTTCACAATGAGATAAGAAATCATCATAAAACTTCATCTTAAGTTCTAGTCTTTCATCATCTTTTTGACCATTTGGAAAATATACATTAAATAAAACTATATCATTATAGTGAGTTTCGATAATTCTACCCTCACTTAGTGTATCTATATCTTGACATGTAGAGTTATAATTGTTTTGTAGATTACTCCAAGTCATAGTACCACTATAACCTTTCTTATCAGCAGAGTTTACTAAAACATCTTGATACTCTTTTTTAAATAAATCATCAGGAACTTGATTTTTAAGTGCTTTAATCTCCTGAAGACATAAGATATCTGGTTCACGTTCATCTATCCATCTAAGAGCTTCTTTAGTGCCTACTGCACGAATTCCATTGACATTCCATGATATTATTTCTATTGAATTTGACATAATAAAGATTCCATTTTGGGGAGATTAATTTAATACTCCCAAGAAGAACTTGAGAGCTATAAAGAAGTTATTTAAACGAAATCAACTTCTGTAACATGATGTTTAAGTCCAAGTTCTTCAGATGTACATCCAAGAGCAAGTCCTATCATCTGTTGCATATGTAAAACAGGAAGAGACACTTCACGACCAATAGCTTCAGATGAGCTTTTAGTTTGAGTATCAAGTTTTAGATGACATAGTGGACATGGTGTTACCATAAAGTCTGCATTTTGGTCAGTTGCACCAGCTATAGCAGTTCCTGCTAAAATAGCTGCTGTATGAGGAGCTTGTAGCTCAACATGAAAACCACAACATTTGTTTTTTTCTTCATACTCAACATTAACACCACCACATGCGATAATTAAATCATCAAGTGAAGTAGGGTTGTATGGATTTTCTTGTTTCTTATGAGTCTCATTATGAAGCTCAGAAGGGCGAATATTATGACAACCATAAAATGGTGCAATATTAAACCTATTTAATGGCTTAACAACCATTTCTTTAATTTTATCTAAACCAAAATCATCAATAATAGCATATAAGAAGTGAGTTACTGCAGATGTACCTTTGTATTCAAGTCCAACTTCTGTAAGTTTTTCATTCACTTTAGCTTTTAACTCCGCATTGTTGTCTAGTCTATGTTTAGTCATAGATGTATTTAGTTGACAAGTATTACATATAGTAACCATAGTAAGCCCATGTTTTTCTGCATAAGCAATATTTCTAGCATTTAAAACTAAAGATAAAAACTCATCATAATCTTGTAAGTGAGAAGCTCCACAACATGAAGCTTCTGTAAGTTCTATAAGTTCTATATCAAGTTTTTTAGCAACTGCCATAGTTGACATCATCTGCTCAGGAGTACTTTGTTTAGCAGTACATCCTGTAAAAAGTGCGTATTTTAATTTTCCCATGTTACTGCTCCTTATAATTTTATATTTGATGATGATCTAACAAGTTTTTGTATCTCATCAAGATTATCAGATTTTGGCATGTTCCAAGGCATAGCAATTTTGCCTTTTTTAAACATTTTAAGTGCAACTGGGATATGTTTAACAATTCCTGCACGCTCGGAGTAAAGAACTAATTGACCTTCATCTAAAACACCACGCTTCGCGATAGAGTGTAAGAAACCAACAGCATGACGAGTAGCAACATTGTCTTTTGCAACACCTTTTGTAAATGCCATTTGGTGAAGTGAAGTTATTTTTTCAATTGGGTTAATATCTTTTGGACATACTTCAGCACACTCATAACATTTTACACAATCCCAAACACCTTGTTTTTCTTCATTTACAGCTATTAATCTTTCATTATTGTCATTATCACGAACATCCGATTCAAAACGATAAGCAGCAGCAAATGCAGCAGGACCAAAGAAATCTTCATTAACTTCTACAACAGGACAAGCGTAGTGACAAGCACCACACTGTATACATAAGTCAGCTTCATTTAATTTTTCTGCGTCATGAGGAGATACCATATTTTCACATGTTGGTGCTTCATCTATCTCTGCTTGTAAAAAAGGAGTTACATTTTCATGTTTTTCCCAGAAGTCTGCTTTATCAATAATTAAATCTTTAACAGCTCTTTTAGTACTTAGTGGTTCAATTGTTAAATCGTTACCAAAGTACTCAAGCATAGTTGTCATACTCTCTTTACAAGCAAGAGTTGAGCGACCATTAACTTTAATAGCACAAGCTCCACATATCCCATGACGACAACTACGACGGTATGAAAAACTACCATCATGATCCCATTTAATTCTATTTAATATATCTAAAACAACTTCTTCTGAAGTAACATCCATACTATAATCTTCATAATATGGAAGATAATCTTCATCTGCATTAAAACGAAATACTTTGAAGTTTACTTTTTGTGTAGTTACTGTATTTGTACTCATAAGTTCCCCTTAGTATGTTCTAGCTTTAAGCTCATGTTTGCCAAGTGTGACATCCATGTAATCAAGTGAAATATCACCATTATCATTCATATAACCCATTGTGTGCTTAAGGAAGTTTTCATCATCACGAGTATCAAAATCTTCTCTAAAATGAGCCCCACGACTCTCTTTTCTAGCGATTGCACTCTCAACAATAAATCTAGAATAATCTATCATATGACCAAATTCTATAGCTTCTTGAAGTTCAGTATTAAATATTTTTGATTTATCTTTTATGCGAATATTTTTAAATCTTTCTCTAAGTTCTTTTACTTTTGCTACAGCAATTTCTAAAGTATCATTTGTTCTAAATGCACCAGCATTTGCTGTCATACATTGTTGTAACTCTTC
>JAFLJV010000179.1 GCA_022712845.1 Sulfurimonas sp.
ATTAAAGAAATCAATCCTGAACAAAAAATTATCGCTATTTCAGCACATAACGAATCAGATATATTAATAGACTTAATCAAGATAGGTATCAATAGCTTTATCTTAAAACCAATCATTCATAATGAAGTTATAGATATACTCTATCCTGTATGTAGAGATGCATATACTCAAATATTAAATATTCAACTTGTAGACGAGCTTAATGAAAAAAACACGCAACTCGAAAAACAGATTAAGCAACTTAATAGTAAAAATAATACTATAGATATAAAACATGAGCAACTTGGAAAGCTCATGAAAATCAAAAAAATAAAAGAAACAGAAACAGAAAATGTTTTATTATCTGATTATTTTGAAGAAGAAATTTCAGAGGAGTATGAAAACGTAACCTTTTTAAAGGATCATGCAGATGATATACTTGAGTACTTTGAAGAAGTAACAGACATACTATCTAATGCAGTTTTAGAGTCATCAAAAGATAATCTTTTAGAACTTTCAGATATTATTGCTAGAATTTCTTCTATACTATTACACTATACACCATATTTAGACAATCTCGCTTCAAGTATGACTGAACTTTCACTGTCTATAACTGAAAATTCAGATGAATTTATGCAATTAATAACAGATGATGGGGACAGTGTATTAATCTTATTTGACGCAGTAAATTCTGATATGGAAAGATATATTGAGCGTTTTAGTGTAGAGAGCTTAGCAATGAAGAATGCACATCATATACATGAGCCTACAATGTTGAGTATTAAACAAATCATATCATTGTTTGTTCCAAATCAATTTGAAGATTCTGAAATAGAGTTCTTTTAAAAAATTCTATTTCAAGTCATTACCATTTATTTCCATTATTTAAGCGTTTAAACTCTTCTACATCTATCTTAGAAAACTCTCCATCTACATATTTAAATCGCATATTATTTCTTGAAGTAAATACTTTAAGCTCTTCATTTACTTCCATTCTTATTGTTCCACCACCTACTAAAAGCAACCAGTTTTTTGATGTATCTATCTCAAAATCTTTCGTTAATGTTTGTTGATATTTTTTATGTGTTTTCATATCTATATAACCAATCCAAACTCTCTTTTTAGGAAGAATTTTTAAACCCTCAATCACTTCTCCCGAAGCTATTCTTTTTGCTCTTGCCTCTGCTTTAGCTACGACATTTTTTTCTTCTTTAAGTCTAGCTTTTTCAAGTCTAGCTTCATTTTTTTGAATAATATCAAAATAGTTTTGAATAGCATCAACATATTTTACAGGTTCATTTCCTCGAGCATATCCATATTTTAAATTTCTATAATATTTTTTTTGTGTTAAAAGTGGTAAAACTTCTTTTATATCTATCCAAGAATATGGATTTTTATTTAACTTAATAGCTAAAGTCTGAGCATCATGTATATGACCAAGTCCGACATTGTAAGCTGCTGTAGCAAAGGCCCATCTATTTTTTCCTTTAATTTCTGGATTCAGTCTCTTTTCTATAATTCTTAAATACTTTGCACCACCATAAATACTTTGCTTCACATCTATTCTATTTTTTACCCCTAAGAGTTTTGCAGTATTATTTGTAAGCATCATCATTCCACGAACACCTGTATAACTAGTGGCCAGAGGATTCCAATGTGATTCTTGATACGATTGTGCAGCTAAAACCATCCAAGGAATATCGTATTTTTTTCCTGCTCCAATAAAATGCTTTCTATACTTTGGTAGACGGTTTTTTAAGCGTTTATAAAAAATAGAAGTATCATAATAGTCAAAAATACTCAAAAATGAAAAGTAAAAATCTCGCAATTCTGCCATTTTTCCAGAACGCTCATAAGCATTTAGCCACTTATACAAGGCCTCATTTAAAGAATCATCACCCACTCTGATAATCCAAGCTAAACTTTTTCTCTCACTTAAAACTAAGGCACGAACAAGTTTTGGATAGTAACGTTGGTTTATCATAAAAACACTAGAATCAGCTACGGTACAGTCAATCTCTCTTTTATATGTAGCATCAAGAAGTTGTTCTGTAGAATATTCTATCGTCGTGTTAAAATCAAACCCTTCCATACCTTCTTTAATCTCATTAAGTGTTGTTTCATAACTCGTATCTTTTCCAACTATGACTTTTAAACCTGCTAAGTCTTCTAAATCCCTAGGGAATGTCTTTTCTTTATACATTGCACTACTGCATATTAGTTGCTCTTGTACAGTATGGTATTGCGGTCCAAATTTAAACTCTTTTTTTCTATCATGAGTTATGGTTAAACCCGCTACAGTTATATCACCAAAACCCTCTCTACTCTTTTGAAGTGCTTCACTTACCGTAAAGACAACGCTAAGATTTAAATCAACTCCTAAAAATTTTGTAAACTCATGAATCAATTCATATTCAAAGCCAAGTTCTTTTTCTGCACCTGCGTAGTAGGTAGTTGGTGAGTTTAGTATTACAACATCCAAGCGCTTTTTCTCCAAAATATCATCTAAGAGCGTTGGGTTTTCAGGTGCTATCATAGTAGCATCATCAGTATGAGGAAAGTGTGCATAAAGCGTACTTCCAAAAAAAGAAAACACTAGAAGCAATGTTACTTTGTATATATTAGTTTTATAATTTTTCATTATTAACCTTTATTACATTTATTTATACCATGATAGCCAAACTTTTCTTGGATTTTCTTTTAACCTTATTTAGATATAATTTGTCTATAAATAATACTATTTCTAATGTAAGGAACCTTATTTGATAAGAATTAAAATTCAATACAGCGAGACACTA
>JAFLJV010000180.1 GCA_022712845.1 Sulfurimonas sp.
AATAAAAAAGCTTTAAATGACAAAACTAGAGATGAATTATTTTTAAAGCTAAAATCTGCTGTTATTTCAAGACGACCATATATATGTAAACCAATTATCGCTAAAATTGATGAGTACAAACTAAATTATGAGGATAAAAAACTATTTATAAAAGTAAAAAATTTACTAAATAAATATAAATTTGATGAAGCAAGGGAGTTATTATAATGCAAGATAAACAAACTATATTAATCATAGATGACATTAAAGAAAATATTGATGTATTAATGCAATTTTTAAATATATATGATCTTATACCTGCACTAAATGGTCAAACAGCTATAAATATCGCCAATGAAGAAGAAAATATTGATTTAATACTTTTAGACATAATGATGCCCAATCTTGATGGATTTGAGGTTTGTAAAATTTTAAAAAATATCCCTAAATTAAAATATGTACCAATAATATTTTTAAGTGCAAAAAATAAACAAGAAGATATACAAAAAGCATTTGAAATAGGTGGTTCTGATTATATCACTAAACCTTTTTACCAAAAAGAGCTTTTATCACGCGTAAATACACATCTCAAATTAAGAGCTTATGAAAAAGATTTAGAATTAAAAATTAAAGAGGAAATTCAAAAAAATTCTTTAAAAGAACAAATGGTATATCAACAATCCAAACAAGCAGCATTAGGTGAACTTCTTATACATATTGCACATCAATGGAAGCAACCTCTTTCTTCATTATCCTCTATAAATATTCTAAATAAAGCAAAAATTGAAGCTGGAATATCTATAAGTTCTAAAGATCATTTAAAATCTATTAAAAAATCAGAAGATATTATAATGTTTATGTCAGAAACTATAGATACCTTTAAAAATTTCTATATCCCTACAAATGGAAATAAAAGTTTTTATATATCTGAATCTGTTACTGATATTTTATCAATTATTGAAGCTACTTTTTATTTTGATAATATAAAAATTTATGTTGTTTCTCATGAAATTAAAAAAACTTTTGGTAATTTAAATGAATTTTCACAAGTTATATTTTCTATTTTAAATAATGCTAGAGATATATTTAAAATTAGAGATATCAAAATTGCAGAGATACATATATTTATAGAAACTAAAAAAATATGTATTAGGGATAATGCTGGTGGAATTGATAAAGATTTACTCGAAGATATATTTTTACCAGCAATCAGTACAAAAGGTGGTAGTGGAATAGGATTATATTTATCAAAAAAAATTATTGAAAAAAATGGTGGAACTATATGTGCCCTAAATAATAAAAATGGTGTTACATTTACAATTGATTTAACAAATCAAAAAGCTACTTCTTCTTAAAAACTAGAAGTGTTTTATCTTTTATATCATAAAGTGAAAAGGTTTGTTTATCAATAAGTTTTAATCCTGATAATTTTTGAAATTTTTTTATTTTGTGAAAATATTGAACTATAGTATTTTGATACTTTTTATATATGTCATCTTGTTGTTTCTCAAAAAAAGTAAACTTAGTGTAAAGCTTGTCATTTTCAAATACAGCATCTACAATTAAAAACTCATCTTCATTCTCACTACTCATCGTACCTTCAGCAACATCACTAAAGCCATATATAGTATTTATATCAGCTATAAAAACGCCATTGTCATTTAACTTATTTACCACTGAATCTAAAAATTTTATAAGTTCATCTTCATCTAAAAAATTAAGCACATCAAAGATACTAACAATTCCGTCATATTTACCATCTACTTCAGATACATCAATACACTGAGCATCTAAGCCTTGTTTTTTACATTCTTGTATCATAATAGAGCTAAGATCAATTCCTTTACATTTAACTCCATCGCTAATCATGCGTTGCATAAAACCTCCACGACCGCAACCAATATCTAAGAGTGTTTTAATATTATAATCATCTAATTCTGAACGATAAAGGTCATAAAGTGATTCTGTAGCTTCTTCTATCCCTAAAAGATGTTCAGCTTTTGCATATAAATCTAAATTTGTCATTTACTTATTATTTTGCTCTGCTTTAATAACTTTATTTATCTTTTCATAAATATCTAAAACTTCATCTTTTTTAGCGATATAGCTATTTTTATTTGCAATTAGATAAGTTGATGATGTCATAATATCCTCAACCACTTCTAAGCCATTTTGTTTCATTGTAGCACCAGTTTCAACAACATCTACTATCATATCCGCAAGACCAATAATAGGAGCAAGTTCAATCGAGCCATAAAGTTTGATGATATCAACAGAAACAGCTTTTTCTTCAAAATAGCGTTTAGTGATATTTACCATCTTAGAAGCTACTTTAATATCTGGCTTATCTAAATCAAGTTTTTCACCCTTTCTCATCCCAATAGAAACCTTACAAACGCCACGCTTTAAATCAAGTAGACGAATTACATCTAATCCTTGTTCTTCTAAAGTATCAAGCCCAACTACACCAATATCTGCTGCTTGATGATATACATATGTTGCTACATCTTGGTTTCTAACAAGTAAAAAACGAAATTTTGGAGTATCAAGTATAAGTTTTCTATCATCAAACTTAAAACTATCACCAAATATAGTTTCAAAAATTTCTAAAGTCTCTTTTGCAATACGACCCTTTGGAAGTGCAACTGTTAGCATATAAGTTCCTTAGTGTTATTCATAATTTTTTTCATTCCATTAAATATCAATTTATCATCTACTTTAGCATCTTTAAATATAAGAGCAAATTTTTGAGCATCTCCACCTGTTAAATATATATTTACATTATGAGATACTACTTCATTATATAGTGTCTTAAGATATCCATAACTTATAGAGTCTCTGGAATTTTTTGGCATTATATCTAAGTCACACTCAAAATTAAATGAATAATCTAGTGCACTTGATATATTTTTATAAGTTTGATTCATAGCTTTAATACCAGGATATATAAAACCACCATTATAAATATTATTTTTAACTATATCTACTGTTATAGCACTTCCTACATCAATAACTATTCCATTACTTATAGCTTCACAAGCCATTATTCTGTCAATTCCCATAGTCTCATAGTATTTTGAGATATCTACATATTGAGATAAATCAATCCAGTTTTTTAAAAGTTTTAAAACTTCTTTTAGCTGTGAATTTACACAAATATAAAATACTTCTTCTGTTATAGATGAGGATTCAAATGATTTTACATCTTTTTTGTAATTTTCTTTTCCATTAAAAAAATGAAATGAAGTATTTCCAACATCACACAAAAGCATTATTGAACTTTCCAGCCTTGTTGCTTAAAAGCAACTTTAGCTTTAGAACAAAGTGGTGCATCTATAAATATAATTTTATATTTATAATTATGTCCACTAAATAGAGTTAGTTTTGCATAAATTTCTTCAAATTTATTTACATCTTTCATTAGTACTCTACTTTTTTGACTGATTGCGATTATTGCCCAAAAATAACCATTCATATCAGTAGCTTTATATATCTTTATTTTGTTGCGTATTCCCAATTCTTTTGGAACTATTTCTTGCATTTTTTTATATATTTTACCTTTAGCTCTAAGGGAGTCTACTACCATTTGCATATCTATAATTTTGCCTTTTTATGTTAATATAAAATTTTATCTAAAGTATACTTTAGTTTAGTGATTTTAAGCTATATTGTGAATATTAATTAAATATTAAATATAATTTCTTTTAATTGCCATGATATTGGTTAAAATCTATATTGTATAAGTAAGTAATATATATGTTATAATTTTAACTTAACTAATTATGTTTTATCCTAAAAGGAATAAGATGAAATATTTATATACTTGTTTATGTATACTTCTAATTATTTACTCATCTATATTAAGTGCATCCACATCTATTGACTTAAAGGAAGCCATAAAAATTTTAAAGTCAAACAATTTAGAAGTCAAATCAGCTACTATTGCTAGCAAAAGTGCAAGTGAGGATGTGAAAGTTGCTTTAGGTAACCATTATGGAAAACTAAACTTTACTCAAAACTTTCTTAGATCAAATGATGCTGGAAATATTTTTGGATTTAAACTCACTTCAAGAGAGGCTGTATTTAATGATTTTGGTTTTTCACAATTTGGTTTAATAGATAACAATACACCTCCTCATGATTTAAACTATCCAAGTTCAAAGAATTTTTTTCAAAGTAAGCTATCATTTGAAATTCCTCTTTTTTCTGGTTTTAAAATTTCAAATTATGTAGCTATAATGAAATCAATATCTAAAATAAAAAAACTTGAAAAAAATCAAGTTTTAAATGAAAAAATTTATCAGATTAAAAAAAGTTATTATGATATGGCCTTACTTAAAACTTCTACACAAAATTTAAATAAAATTTTAAACAATATAAACACATTAGAAGATATGACTAAAAACATGATTGAAGTTGGTTATGCAAAAAAAGTTGACTTACTTGAAGTAAAAGCAAAAAAAGGAAATGTGCAGAGACTTATCTCTCAAATGAAATCAAATGAAAAACTCCTTTATCACTTTATTAGTTTCTTACTTAATCAAAAAGTTAATAACATCAAAATTCCATCTTCTGATATATTAAAACCATCATATTCTAATGATGAAATTTTAAACTCAAACTTAAATATAAAAAAAGCAAACTATGCATTACAAGTAAGAAAAGGGATGATAAAAGTATCTGAGTCTTCTTACTATCCAATGGTTGGGGCTTTTGCAGAATTATCAACTGCTGATGATATTTTTTTAGGTGATATAAGTGATCATTCATCATATACTATTGGTGCAAAAATAACTTGGAATATTTTTAATGGCTCCATAGATAGTGCAAATATTGAAAAATCTCGTCTTGAGTATTTAAAAATACAAAATCAAGTTCAACTTGCTAAAAGTGCTACTTCACTTAAAGTACAAAAAATAAAGACAGAAATGGAATCTTTTGATAATGATATAAAATCTCTTGAGCAAGAACTAACTCTTGCAAATGAGATATATAAAAATTATGCAGGAAGATATAGAGAAAAACTATGTTCAATGAGTGATGTAATTATTAAACAATCAGAGCAAATTCAAAAAATATTACAACTACAAGAAGTTAAAAACAAACGAAATGAAAGAATTTTTGCACTTGAAAGATTAGCTAATGGAGAAGAACAATGATAAGCAATAAATTGCAATGCATAAAACCACTAAATGGTTTCAGTAAAAAATTATTAATATTTTTAACTCTTGGAGCTTTACTAATAGCGGATAGTATAACTCTATCAGGAACTGTTGTTAGTGATAACAAAAAAATGATTACAAGTCGCTTTATGGGTTTTATTACAGAAGTTAAAGTCTCAGAAGGTGAGTTTATAAAAAAAGGTCAACTTCTGTATACAATAGATTCTAAAGAGATTGACTCTGCCCTCATTCAAGTTAAACTAGGAATCTCACAAGCTAAACTCTCACTACAAATGTATCAAAATCAATATACAAATATTAAATTAAATTTAGAGCGTCATAAAAGACTTTTAAAAAAAGATATGGTTTCAAAATTTGAGGTTGAAAACCTCTCACTTGCTGAGCAAAATTTAGCAAGTATGATAATTATTGCTACTAAACAAGTTGAGCAGGCAAAAGCACAACTACAAGAGGTTCAAAACCAATATAAATATTTAAATATTAAAGCTCCTAACTCTGGCGTAATAGTTGCTAAAAATATTAAAGTTGGAGAGATGGCAATGCCAGGAATACCTGCTATTGTATTATCAGATTTAAGTGACTTAAAAATATCTGCTGAAATTGCTGAGAGTGATTTAAGTCGTATTAAATATGGAACAAATGTTATTGTAAATATACCATCACTTAAAATCAAAACTAAAGGTAAAATAACTGCCATTATTCCAAGTTCAAATCCAATGACACACACTTTTAAAATAAAAGTTTCTTTTAAAAGTGATACTAAACAAATATACCCTGGTATGTACGCTACTGTAGTTATTAATTAAGCTCTTTAAATAAGGAGAGACTATGAAAAAATATGAACCACAAGATATAGCTGGAAAATTAGCCTCTGGATTTTTAAGAAGTCCATTAACTATAGTTCTTGGTGTATTTATACTTTTAATCGGGTACTTATCTCTTGTAATTATGCCAAGAGAGGAAAACCCTCAAATGATAGTAAGTGGCTCTAGTGTTATTGTAGCTCTTCCTGGAGCAAGTGCAAAAGAAGTACAAAAGGTTATAGTTAGACCACTAGAGAGAAAACTAAAAGAGGTTAAGGGTGTTGAGCATATATCTGGTATAGCAATGGATAATGTAGGAATAGTTAATGTCTCTTTTTTTATTGGTGAAAAAAAAGAGGATTCAAACTTAAAAGTGTATGACAAAATCATGCAAAATTCAGATATTTTTCCAATTGGTGCTATGAACCCTCTCATAAAACCTCTTGATATAGATGTTGATATTCCCATTATGTCTATAGCATTTTACTCAAAAAATGAGCAAATGAATAAAACTAAGCTTTATGAAAAAGTAAAAGATATACAACATCATATAAATGGACTCTCAAATGTTGCAGTTACAGAATTAAAAGGTGGAAGCAAGCATCAGTTTAACATAGAAGTGGATATTAATAAGCTCTCAGGTTATAACATCTCTATGGGTCAAATTGTTAAAGCTATAGAATCAGTATCATATAATGTTCCATCTATTAAAAATAAGACTAAAGATAACCAAATTATAATGATTAGTATAAAAAATGCTATTGAGAGTGCAAAAGATATAAATAATATAATAATTGCTCAGTATTTAGGTTCCCCTATATATTTAAAACAAATTGCAAAAGTACATGATTCTTATGAGATTCAAAATTTTAAATCAGCTCACATAAGCCAAAGAGATGAAAATGGAAAATTTACACCACTTAAAGAACAAGTTACATTAACAGTTTCAAAACTTCAAGGTACAAATGCAGTTATTATTGCTGAGGCTGTTAAGGATGAACTTAAAAAATATAAAGAGGTTTTAAATAAAAATGGAATTGGCTATACAATCACTAGAAATGATGGTCAAAGAGCAAATGAAGCGGTTAATGAACTCGTATATCATCTTGCATTATCAATTGTAATCATTGCTATTTTACTTATTATTGTTTTAGGTTGGAGAGAGTCACTTATAGTTACTTTTACAGTTCCTGCAATTTTAGCTATTACACTTTTTATTGCTTATTTAACAGACCAAACAATTAACCGTATCACTCTGTTTGCTTTTTTACTCTCACTTGGTCTTTTAGTTGATGCGGCAATAATTGTTATTGAAAACATACATAGACACTATCATTCAGAAGAGTCTATTGGTAAAAGTGCTGATGAAATTATAATAAAAGCTACTGATGAGATAGGACCACCTACAAACATAGCAACACTAGCTATTATAATGACAATGATACCTATGGCATTTGTTGGTCAGATGATGGGTCAATTTATGAAACCAATTCCAGCAAATGTTCCTGTTGCACTAATTGCCTCACTTTTTGTTGCTTATATCTTTACACCTTATTTAGCAGTTAGAATGCTAAAAAAACCAGATTTAAGCTCCAAGGAGAAACATTAATGTTTAAAAAATTTCAAAACAAGCCATGGCGGTTGCTTCGCAATGTTTCTTTAGAAAATATTATTTTAAATATCATACAAAGTGGAGCTAAAAGAAATTTAATCCTTATAACAACACTTATAGCTTTTATACTCTCAATTTTAATGATAGCTCCTAGTAAAATGGTTCTTGCAAAAATGCTTCCTGGAAAAAATAGTGATACTTTTACAATTTATACAACACTAACAGAAGGAAGTTCAATACAACAAACTAAAAAAGTCACTAACTGTGTTTTAAGTTTAATACAAAAAGAAAAAGATGTAACTGACCTAGAAGTTTTTTTAGGTATGGGTTCACCACTAGATTTTGCTGGTTTGGTAAAAGGTTCACACTTTAAAAATAGTGAAAATGTTGCAGAAATTGTTATTAATTTATCAGAGAAACATCATAGAAGTGAGCCATCTTATCTTATGGTACAAAGAGTAAGACCTATCATTCAAAAAAATTGTACCTCTATCTATAAAAATACAACTATAACATTTGTAGAACCACCAGCTGGTCCTCCTGTTTTAGCAGCAATAGTTGCTGAAATATATGGAAGTGATGCTAATGGCATAAGAGAATTATCCACTAAAATTGCTGATATTTTTAGAGCAACTAATGGTTTAGTTGATATAGAAATTATGCAAGATGAAATCTATGACACATTTGAATTAAGAGTTTTAAGTACAAAAATTGTTAAATCAGGGGTAGACATAAAACAACTAAATGATATTCTTTATTTAGCTTTTGAAGGGATGCAAATAACTGTTAAAAATTCAGATATTATTAACGAACAGATACCAATATATCTATCCTTAAGTAAAGAGTCAAAAAGGTTTTCATCAAAAAATATAAAATCTGTTAAAGCCAAATTATCATCTTTAAAACTTATGAATAAAATAGGTTTAATGATTCCTATTATTGAACTAGTTGAAATAAACAGTAAAAAATCAAACCCTTTTATTATGAGCAAAAACTTACACCAAATGACTAATGTAATGGCTGAGACAGATATGGTTTCTCAAGTCTATCCTCTTATTGAAGCTAAAAACACTATTTTAAGTACTCTCACAGATAAATATAATATTGTTGAAAGTGGTCTATTTAATCTTGAATTAACAGAGAAAAGTAGTGGTAAAATTTATAAATTAAACTGGGATGGTGAGATGAAAGTAACACTAGATACTTTTGTGGAACTTGGTGCTGCATTTATAGCAGCTCTAATTTTAATTTTTTTACTTATGGTAATTTATTATAAAAGTTATACAATCAGTAGTATTATTCTACTAGATTCTTTTCTCTCAATTATTGGTGTAATTGTTGGACACTATATAATGGATATATTTACAGCAGATACATTTTTCCTAACAGCTACTTCATTGATAGGCTTTATAGCACTCATAGGGATAAGCTCAAGAAATTCTCTTCTTTTAATAGATTTTACTAAATCCCTAATGAAAGATAAACAAATGCCTAAAGTTGAAGCAATTTCATTTGCTACTGTTACTCGTGCAAAACCAATATTTTTAACTGCTACAGCCATTATTCTAGCTTCTACACTTTTAGCTGGTGATGCTGTATTTGGAGGTTTAGGAGTTGCCCTTATATTTGGAACAATTGCCGCAGTAATTGGATCACTAATAGTTGTGCCTATCCTTTTATATAATGCAGATTTAAAAAGACATTTTTCTTTATAAAGCGATATCTATAAAAGATTCGCTTTAAATATTTGATTATATTTCTATAATATATTCAAATCACAAATTAATACAAAAATGTTCATAGTTTTCTGCACTTTTACGTGCCTTTTTAGGCTCTTTTTTTGCAAGTTTTTTAGCTGCAGTACTACCATAAACTTTTTTACCGTCAAGTTTTTGATCAAGAAACCATTCATGTAACAGTTCATGAATAATTATAGAACCTCTTTCTTTATCTTCTTTTTTAATCCATCTTGGATAAACTTGAAATCTATTTGGCGAAAGAAAACTTCCTCCATTCATTGCATTATAAGTGCCATTAGCTGTTTTAATTTTTATAGTAAGAACTTTATTTGTTACTTTGTTACAAACATCTTCCATTCTTCTACCAACATCTTTAACATGATTTTTTTTACTTACTTTACCAAACCATAAAACAAGAGTAGCATTATTGTTCCAAGATGAAACCCACTTACTTTTATCTTTATTTAAAATACTAGAGATACATCTATCACCTATTTTTGCCATTTTTTCAGCTTCTTCAATTGCAATAACAATTCTTTTTTCTATCTTATTTTTTGTATATCCAGAATCATTTATAATCTCATCTATCTTCGATTGTTTTTTAGGCCACTTTATCTTTGGTGTTTTCATATAATTTCCTTAAAATTTAAATATGAATTCAATAGATTATCATATTTATAAATATTATACATTGTTTTGTTTTAATATTTATAAAATAATTAATTATTTTTTTGTAGTTTATAGAGTATAGATTAAGAAGATTTATTATTTATAAGAATTATAAACCCTTAAAAAAGGGTTTATAACATAATTAGATTCTTGCGTACTTTACACTTAAACAAGCATCAAGACTTGATAATTCAGCTAAAGCAACTTCACTAACAACATCATCAACTAAAATTACTGCTAATGCTTCTGATTGTTCGTTTCTTGCAAGTGAAAAATCTGCAATATTAATATTATGACTAGCTAATGTTGAACCCATACTGCCAATAACACCTGGAACATCACTATTTTGAACAAGAATCATATCACCTTTAAGAGCAACTTCAATATCAAAATTATCAATAGCTACAATTCTTTGTACATTATCATCAAAGATTGTTGCACTAATAGTTGTTGTCCCCTCTGAAGTAGTCAACTTTATAGTTATTAAGTTTTTGAAAACTGATGAATCACAAAGAGCTTCTGATTCTATTTTAATACCTTTTTCTTTTGCTACAAAATCTGCATTAACATAGTTGATAGTATCGCCACTATTTTGACTCATTGCTCCAACTGCTACAAAAGTAGAAAGAGATTCTACATATTTAGATATCTCACCATGACCACTAACTTTAATAGCTATGATTTGGGATTTATTCATTTGAGACTCTAAGAAACCAATCTTTTGTCCCATCTCTAAAAATGGCTTAACAAATGATGGGATACTACTCTCATCAATTGGTAAATTCATTGCATGTGGATACGAAATTCCCTTTGCTGCTGAGATAGCATTTGTGGCTGCTTGAGTACCAATATTGTATTGAGATTCAAATGTATTTGCACCTAAGTGAGGAGATACTGTTACATTATCAAGATCAAGAAGTGGATGGTCTGTTGCTGGTTCTTTATTAAATACATCTATACCAGCAAAACGAATTTTACCTGATTTAAGATTATTATAAAGTGCTTCTTCGTTATAAAGACCACCTCTAGCACAGTTAATAACAACAACACCATCTTTCATCTTTGCAAACTCAGCTTCATCAACCATGCCAATAGTTTCTTGATTTTTAGGTGTATGGATTGTGATAATATCACAAGCTAAAATATCTTCAAAATTTTTAGTATATGTCATATCTAAATCAGTAACTTTTGATGGGTTAATATATGGATCATATGCAATTATATCCATTTCAAAAGCTAATGCACGTTTTGCTACACGAGAACCAATATTACCAAAACCTATAACACCAAGTTTTTTGCCTTTCATCTCATGTCCATACCATTTCTCACGCTTCCAAATTCTTTGATTTTTAAGATGATCATGTGAATATGGAAACATTCTCATACATGAAAGCATATGAGTCATTGTAAGCTCAACTGCTGCAATAGTATTTGCAGTAGGAACATTCAATACAATAATTCCCTCTTTTGAACAATTAGGGATATCAACATTATCAACACCAACTCCAGCACGAACAATAGCTTTCATATTTTTTGCATTTGCAATAAAATTCTCATCAATATCTGTTGAACTTCTTGTTATTGCTACATCAGCAGTTGGAATAATTTTTTCTACTAATTCAGTTTTATCAATATCTGCTGCCATTATGAAATTTATATTTTTATCATCTTCAAGCATCTTTAAACCAGCTTCATGAATATGATCACAAACTACTACTGTATATTTTTGCATTATTTATCCTCTTTGTATAGCTCAACTTTTGTTGAAATTTGATAATTTTTTAATACTTTTACAAGAGCTTTTAATTTATTTATTTCTTTTGAAAAAATTAATAACTCTACACCTTTTTCATCTTTTTTAAGATAGTACTTTAATTTATGTTGATTTAACTCCTCTTTTAAACAAAAGAGTTGGTATGGATCTAAAACAGATGCAGAGAGTTTATATATTGTATTATCAATTATAATTTTCTCATTTAAATCAATTTTTACTAAAACTTCATTTACTGGATAAAAATATCCTGATTTTTCTATTTTAGAAAAATTATCTAACCAAATTTTTTTTTGTTTTTGTGCAACCACTTTACTTTTATATTCTAGTGGGGTAACGGTAATAGGCGTTTCATTTGAATTAATTGAAATAAGAAAAAAGATAATAAAAATCCCAACCCCAACCGCTATGAGTGGAGTTAGCCATTTTAAAATCTTTTGCATAGTATCTACTTAAATTTATCTTTAATTAGATCACCTAAAGAGTGAGATTCATCATCATTTATCTCTTCAAGTACTGCTTGGTTTTTTATATACTCTAGTTTTTTTACAGATAGTCTAATACGATCACGACGAGTATCAATAACAGCAATTGCAGCTTCAATCTCTTGACCAGCTTCTAATTCACTTTTTTCTAATGGAGATAAATCTTCATCACGAATAAGTGCATCAACGCCACCCTCTAAAGATATAAATACTCCAAAATCTTTAATATCACGGATAGTTCCAGTGATAGCAGTATTTACTTTATGAGTTTTAGAAAATTTATCTATTGGAGATTCTAAAAGAGTTTTTCTATTTAAAGATATTTTTTGATCTTCAGAATTAATTTTAGCAATTTTAACTTCAATCTCTTCACCTGATTTTAAAATATCTTTACACTTATCATTTTTCTCCCAAGAGATATCTTGATTATGCAATAGACCTTCAACGCCAGCAATACGAACGAATGCACCAAAATCAGTAAGTGAAGTGATTGTACCAGTTACAATATCACCCTCATTGTAATTTTTAATAAATTCATCAAATGGTTTTGGTAAAAGTCTTTTTAATGATACACGAAGTTTATGAGTTTTAGAATTAATTTCAATAACTTCTACATCAATCTCTTGTTCAACAGCTAAATAATCATTAGGATTTTTAACACTTTTATCCCAAGAAATTTCAGAAATATGTAAGAAACCTTCTATATCATTACCTAGATCAACAAATACACCATAAGCTTCAATATTTGAAACTGTTACAGTAATTGTATCACCCTCATCAAGCTCACTCTCAACTTCAGCCCAAGGATCTGGTTGAACAGCTTTGATTGATAATGAAAGATGTCTTTTGTCTTTATCATAAGAGATAGCTTTAACTGTTACTATATCACCTTCATTATAAAGCTTAGATGGATTAACAGGACCTTTATAACTGATTTCATTATAATGAACTAAACCATCAACACCACCAACATCTACAAACATACCATAGCTAGTGATTTTTTTAATTACACCCTCTACAATGGTATCTTCTTCCATTAGCTTGTCAATAATTTCTTTTTTCTTTTTACGCTCTTCATTAAAAAGTTTACGACGAGAAACTACGATTGAGTTTTGTTCTGCATCAATTTTAACAACTTGAGCTTTAATTTTACGACCAACTACATCATCAGAATCTTTAAATGCAGCTAATGAGCGAGGCATAAAGAAAGAAACTGCATCAGCTTCTATAACATAACCACCACGATTTTTCTTAGTGATAATACCTTCAATAATTGTATCTTCAAAGTCTTCTTTATGAGCATCAATAAATTCAATAGTTTTTTGTTGCTCTAAAACTTTTTTATAAGATATTTTTGGGCGTTCATTATAGTAACCAGTAACCATTACTTTAATTTTATCACCAATTTTAAACTTTAATTCACCATCTTCACTGATTTCATCAAGATTAATAATACCCTCTAGCTTATCGCCAACGCCTACTAATGCTCTGTTTTCATCCGCTTGTATCTCAACAATTTCGCCCTCTACAATACGGTTTGATTCTTGTTTTTTCTCACTTGCAGCAAACATCTCTGCAAAATTTTCTTCTTCCTCAAATGATTCGTTATCGAACGCCATTACCTATTCCTCTATTGCATATAAAATTTCGTGATTATACCTAAAAATTGATTGTCTTATTATGTTCTAGTCAAATTTTAAGAATTAATAAAGGTAAAGGTAAATATATATGTTATTTCGTAACATTATCTTGAATTGAATTGATAACATTTTGTATAATCCAATCGGGTGTAGATGCCCCAGCACTAATTCCACAAAACTCTTTTTTATCAAACCATGAGTAGTCTAAATCATTTTCATCTTCTATATGATAACTATCAGGACAATTATCATGTGCAAGGGAAAAAAGCTGTTTTGTATTTGATGAATTTTTACCACCTATTACAATCATAACATCAGCTTTTTTTGCTATTTTTCTTGCTGCTTCTTGATTTTCAAATGTTGCATTACATATGGTATTAAAAACCCTGACTTCTTTATATCTAGGAATTAAATAATTAGCAACTTCCAAATAATCTTCAATCTTTCTTGTAGTTTGAGCAACTAATGCTATTTTTTCTTTTAGTTTTAAATCTTCTAAATCTTTTGAACATGTTACAACTCTTGCACCATCAATTGCGTAAGATTTAACACCTCTTATCTCAGGATGTGCTTCATCTCCAAAAATAACTATTTCATAACCTTGCTCACTCATATCTTGACAAATTTGTTGTGGTTTTGTTACATAAGGGCATGTTGCATCAACAACATCTACACTATTTTCTTTTAATTCTGCAAGTTCATTTTTAGGAATTCCATGTGTTCTTATAACCGCTTTATCCCCAGCTTTAAAACTTTTATGGTCGTCACTCAGTCCAACTTTAAAATCTTTTTCTAATCTTGCTATCTCTTTATTGTTATGTATTAAAGGTCCGTAAGTAGATGCATTTTTATTTTCTTCTGCTATTTTTATAGCTCTTTTAACACCAAAACAAAAACCATAGCTTTCAGCCAATTCAATGTGCATATTTGTCTCCTTAATCAAAGAGGTGAATTTTTCGATGAATTCCCCTCACTTTTGTGTAAACACTTATGAAAAAAATTAACTCAATTTTATCTTTGTTATTTTTTGAATTAACTCAAAAAAGTTCGGAAATGATGTATTTATACAATCTAAATCAGTTACTTTCATACCACACCTAAGTCCAGCAATTATAAAACTCATTGCTATTCTATGATCTCCACGGCTATCAACTGTTGTTTTATTAAGCTCTCCACCAATTATTCTATAACCATCTTTATACTCATGCACTTCTATATTTGAAGCACGAAGAGCATCTACTACAGTAGAGATTCTATCACTCTCTTTTACTCGTAACTCTTCAGCATTTTTAACTATACTCTCACCAGTTGCACATGCCATTGCAATTGAAAGTGCTGGTAGTTCATCTATCAGCCATGAGATATTATTTTCAATTGTAATAGCTTTTAGAGGAGCATACTTTACATGTATATTACCAATAGGTTCATACTTATTATCTGTAATTTCATAACTAATATCTGCACCCATTCTCTCTAAAGCTTTAAAAGCCTCTATGCGAGTTGAATTAAGAGTGATTCCTTCTAATAAAATATCAGAATCTGGTGTTATAGCTGCAGCAACACCAAAGAAAAATGCACTTGATGGATCAGCTGGGATTCTAATTATTAAAGGGGATAATAACTCTGTCATAGGTTTAATAGTTGTCTTTAAACCATTCACTTCTATATCTGCACCCATCCCTTTTAACATTCGCTCAGTATGATCACGAGATAATTCTGGCTCTGTATATGTACAAACTCCATCTGCTCTAAGAGCTGCTAAAATCATTGCACTTTTAACTTGTGCAGAAGCTATTTTACTCTCATAATCAAATGATTCAAGTGAAGCTCCTCTTATACTTATAGGAGCTAAGTCACCATCTTCTCTCCCATCTAGTTTAGCACCAATATCTTTTAGTGGAGAAGTTACTCTTTTCATTGGACGACGACGAAGATATTCATCTCCAGTTAGTATAAAGTGACCATTTGCAGAACTTAAAAGTCCACAAAAAAGTCTCATACCTGTTCCAGAATTTCCACAATCAAGTATCTCACTACTCTCTTTTATACCATCAGAACTAATTTTTATAGTAGTTCCATCATCCTCTATTTTTGCTCCAAGATTTTTTACAATTTCTAAAGAGTTCATTGTATCTTCAGCTCTTAAAAAGTTACTAATCTCACTTGTACCATTCGCCAGCATTGAAAACATTGCACTACGGTGTGAAATCGATTTATCAGGTGCTATTTTAGATACAACAAGTGAGAATTTATCTGCTGGAGTAACCTCTACACAACTCATCTCAAACCAACCCCTAGTTCACTCTTAAGTGCACTTAAAATACTATCCATTGATGAAGTTATATCTTCTTCTTCTAATGTTTTATCATTTGACTGTAAAACAAATCTTATAGATAAACTCATATCATCAGCTAAACTTTCATCACTATATTTGTCAACTGGATAAAAACGGATAAGATTATTTATATCAGCTGAATCTATTGTAGTTTTAATCTTTTCATATTTCATATTTTGAGGCATAATAATACTTAAATCTTTAAATGATGCCTGATATTTTGAAGATTTACTAGCTGTTTTAAGAGTGTATGAAAGTTTTTCAAAATCAAGCTCACACATATATGTAACATCTAAATCATAACTATCTTCAACATTTGGATGAACTCTAAAAAGTTCACCAATAGACTCTCCGTGAATAATTACCTCTGCTGATTGATAATGATGAGATAAAGAATGTTTAGTTGTATATTCTTTAAGCTCAAAATCTCCTATAACATCTGAGATTTTTTGAGCAAATAGTGCAAAATCAATCTTTAAAGGCTTACCAGCATTTGATAAATTTTCAGATTCTCTATCACCAGAAAATAGAAATGTCATTTTTGTTGATTCTTCTCTATTGGAATTAAATAATGAACCAATTTCAAAAAGTCTAATTGATGAGTAACCATTTTTGGAATTATTTGATGCTGCTTTTAAAAGTCCTGTTAAAAGTGTTGATCTTAAAGTATCTAAAGTATTTACAATTGGATTTAGAAGCTCTTTAGATTCATCTACCGTTTCAAAACCATAGTTTTTTAAAACCTTTTTTTCATCAAATACAAAGTGAATAGATTCAAAAAAACCACTTTGTGCCGCTTTATGTCTAAATATTTTTTTCTTTTTATATACAAAATAATCATCTTCAAGTCTATTGTTTTCTGTAAATGTAAAAGCTTTTGATGGTATGTTATCAATTCCAACAAGTCTTACTATCTCTTCTACGATATCTTGTTTATGAGTTATATCATGTCTAAATTTTGGAACAGATACAACAAAATTATTAGCTGATGATTTAGTAGTACCAAAACCTAAATTTTTAAATATTTTTGTAATTTTAACTTTATTAATATTTGCACCAATAATTTCATCTATCTCTTTTTTGGTAATACTTATGATCGTATCCCTATCAGCATCACCAAGGTCAATTGATCCACCATAAATTAGTGATGATGAATTTAATTCGATTATCTCTAAACAAAAGTTAAGTCCATGATTTAATTCAGGCTCACTTCCCCTAGATGTTCTATAGTACATTGGTCCTGATGGCACTTTACACTCTTGCATCTTTTTAGAGATAATATCTGGTGGAATATAACTAGCTTCTATCAAAACTATTCCATCATTTTTCATCACTTTAGATACATCTTCTTGAAGTATTCCTATGGTAGACGCTTTTTCTTTTGCTATTATTGATGCATATCCATTGTCATCACTTACTAATGCAACTTTTGCTAATGGATTATTTTCTTGAGTAAAAAAATCATAATCATATGCACGAAGAATTACACCACTACTATGAGTTGAATAAAGCATAATTGATTCTATATCAAACTCTCTATTTTCTTCTATTTGAGCTAGTCTTAATTTTACAACAAAAGGGAGAGTTAAATTTTTAAGATCAATCACTTTATAACTAAGGTTTACATTTAAATTATTCTCATGACTTAGAGCTAAAATTCTTCCAATACCAACTCTTTTTTCTTCATTTTCATCAACAGAATTTTCTTTTAAAGGTCTATCAAAAGCGGCACTTAAATCACGAGCAATACCTCTTATACTTAAACAATCTCCACGATTAGCAGTTAATTCTATCTCTAGTAAATCATCATTAAATATAGAGTTATTACAAACTTCTTGACCTAATTCATACTTACCTATACTAGAATCAAGCTCTAATATTCCATCTTTTGTATCTTCAAGCCCTATCTCTGAAGCTGAACATATCATACCATCAGATTCTACATCACGAAGCTTTACTGGCTTTATAATAAGCCCACTTGGCATGACAGCACCTATTGTTGCTACAACAACATCTAAACCAACTCTAATATTTGAAGCACCACATACGATTTGACGAGTACTTGATCCAATA
This sequence comes from Sulfurimonas sp., assembly GCA_022712845.1. The sequence goes on from JAFLJV010000180.1 coordinate 18,290, forward strand.
TCAACTATACAAACACTTAATTTATCAGCATTTGGATGTTTTTCACACTCTAAAACTCTAGCAAAAATTATCTTATTTGGAACATTATAATTAACAATTCTATCTACTTCTAAACCTATAGAATTAAATGTTTTAGCTAACTCATCTGTAGTAATCCCATCTAAATTTATCCACTCTTGTAACCAACTTCTAGTTATTATCATCTAAACTGCTCCAACAATTTAATATCTCCCTCAAAAAGTGAACGAAGATCACCAATTTGATGAATTAACATTGCAAATCGCTCAACACCTAAACCAAAAGCATAGCCACTAACATTTT
>JAFLJV010000237.1 GCA_022712845.1 Sulfurimonas sp.
CTCTAGTCAGCCCTCCCCACACCACCCTGCATGCGGCTCCGCACAGTTGCCATCGGCTAGTAGTTATAATGTTTAAAATAATTTAAACAGTGAATCTCCTACAGAGGACTTTCACCTCGAGCAAAGTCGACGTTCACCAAAAGATAAATACTTTGTAGATTGTGATCCATCAAATAAATATATAGCTTGGGGTGATGTAAATAGAAAAGTTTCTAAAGAAATTTTTGTTGAACTTTTAGCTGTAGCTCAAGAACAATTATCAAATAAAGATTTATATGTTACAGATGTTTTTTGTGGTTCAAGTCCTGCTTCAAAAAGATCAGTTCGTTTTGTAGCAGAAATTGCTTGGCAATCTCACTTTGTTAAAAATATGTTTATCCGTCCAACAGATTCAGAACTTGAAGTTTTTAAATCTGATTTTACAGTTTTAAACGCTTGTAAAGCTGTAAATGATAAATGGAAAGAACATGGTCTAAACTCAGAAGTATTTGTTCTTTTTGATGTTGAAAATAATATAGCAATTATTGGTGGTACTTGGTACGGTGGTGAGATGAAAAAAGGGATTTTTTCAATGATGAATTATTGGTTACCATTAGAGAATAAATTACCAATGCACTGTTCTGCAAATGTTGGAGAGAAAGGTGATACAGCACTATTTTTTGGACTAAGTGGAACAGGTAAAACAACTTTATCGACAGACCCTCATAGAAGATTAATTGGCGATGATGAACATGGTTGGGATAACTATGGTATATTTAACTTTGAAGGTGGATGTTACGCAAAAGTGATTAATATTGATGGAAAAAGTGAGCCAGAAATTTACAATGCTATTAGAACTAATGCATTACTAGAAAATGTTGTAATGTATGGTGAGGGTGAAGTGGATTATGAAGATAGTTCAAAAACTGAAAATACTCGTGTTTCTTATCCAATTGAACACATTGAAAATCATGAACCAACATTAGGTGCAGGACACCCTGAAAATATTATCTTTCTAACTGCTGATGCATTTGGTGTTTTACCTCCAGTATCTAAGCTTACAAAAGAGCAAGCAATGTACTATTTTTTAAGTGGCTACACTGCAAAAATTGCTGGAACTGAGCGTGGAATTACTGAACCAGTTGCAACTTTTTCTGCTTGTTTTGGAGAAGCATTTTTACCACTTCACCCAACAGTTTACGCAAAACTTCTTGGTGAAAAAATAGATACTCATAATGTAAATGTTTACCTTGTTAACACTGGCTGGACTGGTGGAGGTTATGGTGTTGGTCATAGAATGAGTATCAAAGATACTCGCGCTTGTATTAATGCTATCTTAGATGGTAGTATTCAGAGTTCTGAATTTGATACTATTAAAACATTTAGACTTCATGTTCCAAAAACTCTTGGAAATATTAATCCTGACATTCTTAACCCTCGTAATGCTTGGGAGGATAAAGACTTATTTGATAAAACTAGAGATATGTTAGCTGAGATGTTTATTAAAAATTATAAAAAATATCAAGAGGGTGCAAATGTTGATTATTCAAGTGCAGGTCCAAAAGTAGAAAGTTAAAAAAACTTTCTACAAATTATTTAACTTTAGGTTTACGCTTTGTAGCTTGTTTCATATAAAGCCATAAAGCTCCTCCAAAAACTACAAGTATTATAGGTGCTATCCAAGGCTTATCACTTATAACACTAGCCGCTTTTACTAAACTTTCTCCAGAGTAATAACTTCCAAGTCCAAATGCTAATGCCCAAACAGCAGAACTTAGAACGTTTAAGATAGCAAACTTTTTAAAATCATACTTTGTAAGACCTATAGCTATAGGGATAAGAGTTTTGATTCCATATACAAATTTTTGAAATAGTATTATCCATGAGCCATTTTTTTTCATCATTACATGAGCTAAGGCTAATTTTCTTCTATGTTTACGAAGATTATCCATCATCATACTTTTTTGATATCTTGCCATATAAAATAGTAAAATATCGCCTATTGCATTTGCACTAAAAGCGATAAGTATTACAAGGGTTAAGTCCATCTTTCCCATAAATGATAAAACACCAGCACCAATAAGTGCAATGAACCCACCACCTAAAGAGTATAAGAATAGACCAATATATCCATAAGTTTCTAAATTACTAAATGCGTCTTCCATAATTGTTGTATTTCCTATAGTTTTTTAATTTTTGTTATTTCATCACGAAGTCTAGCAGCTTCTTCAAAGTTTAATTCTCTTGCAGCTTCTTTCATTTTTAAAGATAGCTCTTTTACTATCACTTTTCTTTCTGATGCTGGCATTTTATCCATTTTTTTATGTTTTTGGTAAATACCACCATAATCTTCTACTTTTAAATTAGTATCAAGTTTACGAATTGTAGTAGTTGGAGTGATGCCATGTTTTTTGTTATGTGCCTCTTGAATCTTCCTTCTTGAACTGGTTGTATCTATCGCTTTTTGCATAGATTTTGTGATTTTATTTGCATATAGTATAACTCTACCATTCGCATTTCTAGCACCACGCCCTATAGTTTGAATAAGTGCTGTCTCACTTCTTAAAAATCCCTCTTTATCAGCATCTAAAATAGCAACTAAAGATACTTCTGGTAAATCTAATCCTTCTCGAAGAAGATTTATACCAATAAGTACATCAAATTCACCAATTCTAAGTGAGCGAATAATTTGATTTCTTTCAATAGTATTAATATCAGAGTGCATATACTGAACTTTTATACCTAAATCAGCAAGATATTTTGTAAGAGCTTCAGCCATCTTTTTTGTAAGAACTGTAATAAGAATACGCTCACCCTTTGCAGCAATTTTTATAATCTCATCATGGATATCTTCAACCTGATTATTAGATGTTTTTATCTCAAGAATAGGGTCTAGTAGACCAGTTGGTCTAATTATTTGTTTTGCAATAACACTTGACATCTCTAGTTCATATTCTGAAGGTGTTGCCGATACAAAAAGATAGTAAGGAGCTTTGTTTATATACTCTTGTGCCATTAAAGGCCTATTATCAAGTGCACTTGGAAGTCTAAAACCGTAATCAACTAAAACTTCTTTTCTTGCCCTGTCTCCTGCATACATGCCACGATATTGTGGAAGTGAGACATGTGATTCATCAACTATAACAAGGTACTCTTCATTTTTTTGTGCAAAATAATCAAGTAGAGTAAAAGGAGCTTCACCAGGCTTTTTATCAGTTAGAAGTCTAGAATAATTTTCAACTCCTTTACACATTCCAGTAGTTTGAAGCATCTCTAAATCAAACTCAACTCTCTGTTTAAGTCTTTGATGCTCTAGTAGTTTTCCCTCTTTTGTAAAATATGCTAGTCTATCATCAAGCTCTTCTTCTATACGTTTAATAGCACGAGACATTTTTTCTTGTCCTACACTAAATTATGAAGTTGCATATATAGTAAACTTTTTATGATCTTCTAATCTTTTGTTATCTATAACTTCGAAAGTATAAATAGCTTCAATCTCATCTCCAAAAAATTCTATACGGATAGCTTCTTGTTCAAAATATGGTGGATAAATATCTATACTTTCACCATTTACACGAAGATGACCACTATCAAAATAACTATCGTTTCTGCTATAACCCATCTCAACTAAACGAAGTAGAAGTTTCTTTTGAGGTATCTCATCTCCAACTTCTAAAACTTGAACCATATTCAAATATTCTTCTGGGTCACCAAGTCCATAGTTAGCAGAGACAGAAGCTACAACTATAACATCATCATAAGATAGAAGATTAGCAGTTGAAGAGAGTCTCATGCGCTCTAGTTCATCATTTATAGCAGAATCTTTCTCTATAAATAAGTCTTGACGAGGAATATAAGCCTCAGGCTGATAATAATCATAATAAGATACAAAATACTCAACATGAGCATTTGGAAAAAATCCTTTAAACTCTGAGTAAAGCTGTGCTGCTAAAGTTTTGTTATGAGTCATAATTATAGTTGGCATTTTTACATTTTCTATAACCTTAGCCATAGTATATGTCTTACCACTTCCAGTTACACCCTCAAGTGCTTGATAGCGATTACCTTTTAGTATAGATTCACTTAACTCTTTTATAGCAGTTGGCTGATCACCAGCTGGTTTATATGAAGTATGTGCTTTGAAGTTTATATCTTTTTTCATTGATGGAATTATAGCAGTTTGTTGGTTTAATGAAACAAGTAAATTTTACTTTAATTGTGTAAATATAAAATGGTTTTTAAACATTTAAAACCATTAATGAGTTATTAAAGTAAAATTTATTTTATAAAGAGTAAAATGAACTTAATTGTAGTTTTTAAAAGCGAAGTGAGTTATTGTCTTGTATAAAGAAAATATATTTCTTAAAATTATTATTTATGCACCTTTGGTTTTTATCCCATTTATTATTATCGTCATATTATTAATCTCATTTGAAATATATAATAATAATTTTAAAAACAATTTGAAAAAAATAGAAAAAAATTTATATAATATAGAAAAAATAGCTCTTGAAAATAAAGTTAAAAATATTTCTCATCATATTGAATATAAAAAATCAATAATAAAAAATAATCTTACTACTCGTGTTAAAGATAGAGTTGATATAGCATTTACAATTGCAACAAATATTTATAATAAAAATAAAGATAAAAAAACACAACAAGAAATTAAAATAATGATAAAAAATGCTCTAGAAGCACTTGTCTGGAATGATGGAGAGAGTTTTATTTGGATAATAGATTATGATGGTATGTTTTATCTTGCACCAAATTATTTAAAAAATTTAGAAGGTTCGTCTATTATAAATTTAAAAGATGCATCAGGTAGATTAATTATCCAAGAAGAGATAGCAATATGTAAAGAAAAAGGGGAAGGTTTTTTATGGGATACTTTTACTAAGCCAACAGGAACAAAAGATAAACAGTATAAACAAGTAGCTTTTGTTAAAGCTTTTGGAAATTATAACTGGTATTTTGGTTCTTCAGAGTATTTAGATACTGCTACAAAAAACTCAAATAAAAAATTATTAAATACAATTAAAAAAGTTGATGATATAAGCAGCCACTATATTTTTATAATTACTACAAATGGAGATATCTTAATTAATACAACCATACCAAACTTTGTAGGTAAAAATATTTCTGAAATAGATGATAAAGCAACTAAAGATATTATTGCAAAAATACAAAATTTAGTTAAAAATAAACAGGAGGCATCATACTCTTATGAATGGATAAATCCAAAAAATAATAAAATAGAAGAGAAATATTCTTATATTCAAAAAGTACCAAATACAAATTGGATAATTGGTAGTGGATTTTACTTATCATCTATAGAAAAAAAGCTTTCAAAAAAAAGAGTAAGTATGTATGAGCTTTTTTATAGTGAATCTAAGAGTATTCTATATATTGCTATTTTAATAATAATATTTTTTCTTCTTATAGCATATTATATTTCAAAAAAATTACAAAAAAGCTTTATAAAATATGAAATCAATATTGATAAAAAAAATATTCAATTAATAGAGTTAAATGATACCCTGGAAATTAAAGTTAAAAATAGAACCGCAGAACTTGAAAAAATGAAAAATAAACTTGAAATTTTAGCAACTATAGATGTTTTAACAAATATGCATAATAGATATTCATTAATGAAAATATTTGATATAGAAATAAGTCGTTCAAGAAGACATAATACTCCTTTGTCAATTATAATGTACGATATAGATTATTTTAAAAAGGTTAATGATATCCATGGACATGATATCGGAGATAAAGTTTTAACATCACTTTCAAGTGTTGTCAAAAATAATATTAGAGATATAGATATAGTAGGCAGATATGGTGGAGAAGAATTTTTAATAATACTCCCAAATACTATACTAAAAGATGCTAAATATTATGCTGATAGACTTAGAGAAAAGGTAGAGCAGTATAAATTTAATATTGTTAATCACATAACTATAAGTTTAGGGTTGGTTGAACTTAAAGATAATGAAAGTATAGATGAAGTGTTTAAAAGAGTTGATAATTTATTATATAAATCTAAAAATGATGGAAGAAATAGAGTTAGTTTTTAAACTACTTTAAATTATGATAGAATTATATTAATATAATAAATATAGGATATTTCATGCAAAATCAAACAACTTTAGAAAAATTAAATGAAAAAGTTTTAATAATATTACAGCAATATCATACTTTAAAAAGTGAAAATGAAGTTCTTAGAACAGAAGTTATAACACTTAGAAGTGAGAGTGAAATTAAAACTCAAGAGATAGAAAAGCTGATAGAACAAAATTCTATGAAAGATTTAGAAATAGAAGAGATAGTTGAAAAAATAGAAAGTATTTTAGGTTAAGTAATGGGTAAAAGATTAGGTTTAAACATAGGTGGTCGCCGTTTTGATGTTGATGTTGAAGATAGCTTTGCTCCTTTTTTAGAACAGCAGATGAAACAAGATTTTAATGTAGAGGGAAATAATGAACTTAAAATATTGCTACAAGCATATGTTCGTAAAAGTCATGATCTTTTTTTACAAGAGCAAAAAATAGAAGAAATCAACAATAAGTTAGAACTTTAAATAGTGATTTATTATATTATAAGTTAAAATAGATATAATTTCAGCCTCTTAAACAGAGATGGTGTGCGCTCGTAGCTCAGCTGGATAGAGCACTGGTTTGCGGTACCAGCGGTCACATGTTCGAATCATGTCGGGCGCACCATACTTAAATTCACACAGCAATAAATTTTCAAAATATTAAAATTGATACATTAATTATAAAAATAGGTATAGTTTTTATTTAAACTAACTAATTTTCTGTTTATTTTACTTAAAAATTTTATTTCATGAGTTTATATAATTATAAATTATTTTTTTACTATTTAGATACAATTGTGTATATTTATGTTAAAAGGAATTATATTTTTTAATGAAAAGAAAAAGTGAAATAGGTATATATCTAATATTAGTAGTTGGTATAATTTTATCTATATCTGTTTATTATATTGTAAATAGTTATGAGCAAACAAAAATTAAAAATTATTTTGAATTTAATGCACAAGCTCATTTTTCATCTTTAAAAAGAGATGTTAATAAAAATATTAATCTTGTTAATTCTATGGCAGCTATGTTTTCAAGCTCAGTACATGTCACTAGAAAAGAGTTTCAAAATTTTGTAGATATAGTTTTAGAACAAAATCCTAATATTCAAGGATTTTCTTGGAACCCATATATTAAAAATATTGAACAGAAAGTGTATATAGAAAAAGCACATCAAGAAGGTTTTAATGATTTTGAAATTACGGGCTTTAATACTAATGGAAAAATTGTAAAAAATCCTGATAAAGAATATTATATTCCTGTTTATTATATAGAACCATATTTAAAAAATAAAAAAGCAATGGGGTTTGATATTTCTTCACACTTTGAAAGAAATGAAGCCGTAAATAAAGCTCGTGATACTGGAAAATTGGTAATTACTGAGAAAGTTAAATTAGTTCAAAAAGATGATAATTCTTTTGGTTATTTGTTACTTAAAGCGATATATAAAAAAGGAAAGATAATTGATACTTTGGCTAAGCGTCGAGAGAATTTTTTAGGATTAGTAGTTGGTGTGTTTAGTTTAAATGATTTGGCATCATCTGTAATTAAACATCATAAACCTAAAGGAATTGATATTTTTATATCAGATTTATCAGCACCTATTGAAAATCAATTATTATATTTTCACCCATCTAAAACACGTGAAATAACACTTAAACCAAAAACATTAAATTTACATGCTCTTGAGAATGGAATGCATTGGAAAAAAACAAAAAATATACTTGGTCGTGAGTGGTTATTTTTATTTACACCAGCTCCTATGTTTTTTGAAAATAATAAAACATGGAACCCTATAGCTTATTTGATTATAGGATTAATAATCACTTTTCTTTTAGTACTTTATATGTTTAGTAAAGCTAGAGATACTGCTAAGTTAAAAGATAATTATATAAGGTTAATGAACCAAGAAGAGGAGCTTGAAAAAGAGGTAAGAAAAAGAACTAGAGAGTTAGAGATAGCAAGTAGAGCTAAATCAGATTTTTTAGCAAACATGTCACATGAAATTCGTACACCATTAAATGGAGTTATAGGGTTTATTGATATTTTATATAAAAATGAAGTAGATATAGATAAGCGCAATAAACTACAAATTATAAAAGAGTCAGGTAGCTCACTTCTTATGATTATCAATGATATATTGGATTTTTCTAAAATAGAAAATAATAAACTTGTGCTTGAAAAAAAAATATTATTTATATCAAATATATTTACACATACAGTAGAACTGTTTTTTGGTGTTGCAAAAGAAAAAGATATATCAATTATATTAAATATAGATGAAAAATTACCAGAAAAAATAATAGGAGATAGTACACGTATAAAACAAGTTCTTTCAAATCTTTTAAGTAATGCTATAAAATTTGCAAACACCAGTAGTAAAGTTATTGTAAATGTAGACTACTTAGAAGAAGTTGAACAATTATTATGTGAAGTAATAGATGAGGGAATTGGTATAGAAGCTAAAAAACTTAATTATATATTTAAATCATTTCAACAAGCTGATAGCAGTATAACTAGAAAACATGGTGGAACTGGTCTAGGATTGTCAATTTCAAAAGTACTTATTGAACTTATGGATGGTGAAATTGGTGTTGAGAGTGAAATAAATGTAGGAAGTAGATTTTATTTTATATTACCTTTACTAATTCCAAATTTAAAAGAAAATGAGATAATAGAAAGAGAAATAAAAGAAAGTGAGATAGAAAATATTCAAATAAAAAACTTAAGTGGTAAAGTTTTAATTGTTGAAGATAATAAAACAAATCAACTATTATTGACTATATTACTTGATGAGTTTGGCTATGAATCATTTGCTGTTGACAATGGATTAGAAGCTATAGAAGAGTTTAAAAACAGTGTATATAACCTTGTTTTAATGGATGAAAATATGCCTATTATGAATGGTATAGAAGCAACTAAAATAATTAGAACATTAGATAATGGAAAAACAATACCAATTATAGCTGTAACAGCAAATGCTTTAAAAGGTGATAAAGAAAAATTTATTCTAAGTGGGATGGATGGATATCTATCAAAACCAATTGATGCTGAAAAATTAAAAGTTTACCTTAGAAAATATTTACAGTAGTTTATATAGTTAAGTATTTATTTTTTCTTTTATAATCTTTGCTAAATCACTACATTTTGAAATTTTTTGCCCATAAGAGAATTCATCTTTTAATAATATATCCATAAAAGCACTTCCAACAATTACTCCATCTGCACCTTTTACTTTATCTTTTGCAGTTTTTTGATTTACCCCAAAACCAACATAAGTAGGAGTTTTTGTGTATTTTTTTATTGATGATAAAAATGATTGTAAATTCTCTGCATTACCAGAACCTGTTATCCCTGTATATGCAACCATATATATAAATTTCTTAGAATCTTTTACTATCTCTTGTATACGTTCATCAGTATCAGTTGGGGCTACAAAACTGATATGTGAGATATTATTAGAATTAAATAATTTGCTGTAAGCTAAAGCTTCTTCATGTGGTAAGTCAGGTATGATAAATCCATTAACACCTATTTCCCTTGCAAGTGGAACTAGTTTATCCATGTCTTGCTGATAAAAGCTATTAAAGTAACCCATCCAAAGTGTATCTATTTTTGGTGCTATCTCTTTTGATATATCTAGTAGATGTTCAAATTTAAAACCAAGCTCTAATGCTTTATGACTAGCTTTTTCTATTAATGGTCCATCAGCAACAGGATCAGAAAATGGTACTCCAAGTTCAAGTATATCTACGCCATTCTCACCAAGTGCCAAAGCTAAGTCAACAGTAAAAGATTTTTCAGGGTAACCAGATGTTATATACGCTACAAGTTTTTTCAATTATTTTCCAAGTCAGGTAATTTAAGTAGGGAGTACTTTACATGTGTAAGCTCATTATCAAGTTTTAGATCTTCATCCCAAACAGCATACATATCACTAATTTCCAGTAACCAGTTTACTGTTTCTTCATTTATGCATTTATGCTTAGTTCTAATAACTTCAAGTGTGTCTTCAACAAAAGCTGAAAGTTTTGTCATCTGTTTGATTTGTAAAAAACCTGAAGCAGATTTTATATTGTGAAATACACGAAAAAGTTCATTTATACTATGCTCAAACATATCAGGTTTAGATAAATCTATAATCATTTTTTCCATACATTCTGTCATGATAGTATAGTGATCTAAAAATTCATCAACTATTTCATAATCAAAATTAGATTCTAAGTTACTTCTTACACCCATAAAGTATTTCTCCTATATAGTTAAAATTATAGCAATTTTTAGTTAAAATACTTTTATTAAAAAAAAAGATTTAACTTATTAGATAAAAGAGTTTAAAAATGACAAAAAAAATGACAATAACTTCTATAAAAAAATCAAAAGGTGTTAAACCTCTTGTCATGATAACTGCATATGATGCATTATTTGCAAAATTGTTAGAACCAAGCTCTGATATGATTTTAGTGGGTGATAGTTTAAATATGAGTTTTGCAGGTAAAGATGATACTTTAAGTGCCACTCTTAAGCAAATGATATATCATACAAAAGCAGTATGCCAAGGTGCAAAAAATAGTTTTATAATTTGTGATATGCCTTTTGGAACATACATAAATAAAAAAATCGCTCTTAAAAACTCTTTAAAAGTTTTTCAAGAAACAGATGCTCACGCTATTAAAATAGAGGGTGGGGAGGATAAAGCAAGTATTATTAAATATTTATGTTCAAATTCCATTGCTGTTTGTGGACATATTGGGTTACTTCCTCAGTCTGTTCGTGGTGAGGGTGGTTATAAGATAAAAGGTAAAACTAAAGAGGAAAAAATACAGCTTATAAAAGATGCCAAAGCAGTAGAAGAAGCTGGAGCATTTTGTATGGTTTTAGAGGGTGTAAAAGCAGATGTAGCAGCAGAAATTACTGCATCAGTTAATATTCCAGTTATTGGTATTGGTGCAGGTGTAGATGTAGATGGACAAGTACTTGTTTTTTCCGATATGCTAGGACTTTTCGAAGATTTTACTCCTAAATTTGTAAAAAAATATATTGATGGAGCATCTTTAGTTAAATCAGCAGTGCAAAATTACTCTGATGAGGTTAAAAATAGAGAGTTTCCTAAAAAGGAATATACTTACTAATGGAAAAATATTAGAATGGAACGTATAGTTGAGATAGAAAAATTTGATGCTGAAGAGAGTTCTGAGATAACTCTTCGTCCTGATGTATGGAGTGAGTATATTGGTCAAGAGCAAATTAAAAAAAATCTTGGTGTATTTATAGAAGCTAGTAAAAAAAGGGAAGAAGCATTAGATCATGTGCTATTTTTTGGACCTCCAGGACTTGGTAAAACAACACTTGCTCTAATTATTGCAAATGAGATGAATGCAAATATAAAAGTAACAGCTGCCCCAATGATAGAAAAAAGTGGTGATTTAGCTGCACTACTTACAAATTTAGAGGAGGGTGATATACTCTTTATAGATGAGATTCACCGTCTTTCTCCTGCTGTTGAAGAGATACTGTACTCATCAATGGAAGACTTTAGAATAGATATTATTATAGGTAGTGGTCCAGCTGCTCAAACTGTTAAGATTGATTTGCCTAGATTTACACTAATCGGTGCAACAACAAGGGCAGGAATGCTTTCAAACCCACTTAGAGATAGATTTGGAATGAATTTTAGAATGCAATTTTATACACCAGATGAATTAGCAAAAATAATTTCACAAGCTTCACTTAAACTAGATAAAGAGATAATTCATGAAGCTTGTGTAGAGATAGCAAAAAGAAGTCGTGGAACTCCACGTATTGCTCTTCGTCTTCTTCGTCGTGTTAGAGATTTTGCAGATGTAGCAGATGAGAGCGATATACAACACTCAAGAACTCAGTATGCACTTAATGAGCTTGGTATAAATTCACATGGATTTGATGAGATGGATATAAGACTTTTAAATCTTTTAGTATCTGCAAAAGGAAGAGCAATGGGTCTTAGTACAATTGCAGCGGCATTAAGTGAGGATGAAGGAACAGTTGAAGATGTTTTAGAGCCTTATTTAATTGCAAATGGATATTTGGAAAGAACAGCTAAGGGAAGAAAAGCAACAAAAAGTACTTATGAAATTTTAAATATTCCAATAGAAGAAACTGAAGATGGAAAATTATTTTGATATATGAAATTTTTCTCGCTAATAAGTGTAGCTTTAGAAAAAGGGATCAAATAATATGAAACCACAATATTTTGTAGCAATTCTCTTTGTAACTTCTCTTTATTGGATGTATCTTCTTTATGCACCATTTCTTTTAGCAATAACTATTGCAGCACTTTTAGCAGTATCAACTTCAAATATTCAAACATTTTTTGAAAAACTATTGAGATCAAAATTTAGAGCAGCTTTAGTTTCTAGTTTTTTACTTGCAGTCTTGTTTTTTGCACCACTTGGTTATTTTCTAGCAACTCTAACAATAAAGTTAAATACACTAGAACCAGAAATAGTTGTTAAAATTCAAGAATATGTTACAAACTTTATTCATAATCCTCCAGAGTATTTACTTTTTTTAAAGCCATATGGAGTTGATGCACTAGAGAAATTAAATGTCAATGAATTTACTTCAAATATTTTATCAATTACAGCAATAATAGGTAAATTTAGTGCAGGTTTTTTAAAAAATGCTTTTTTAATTGTTATATTTTACTTTTTTGCTCAATATAATGGTGCATCAATAATGGGGTACATTAAGCGAGTTATTAAAATGTCTGTCGATGAGACAACTGTTGTTATAAAAGAAATTTCGTCTGTTATGAGTGTTGTTTTTTACTCTATTATTGTAAATGCAATGCTTCAAGGGATACTTTTTGGAGTAGTAGTTTCTTTTATGGGATATAACGGACTTCTTTTTGGAATTATGTATGGGTTTGCATCTTTGATTCCAGTAATTGGTGGTATTTTAATGTGGCTTCCATTTATGGTTTTTGAGTTCTCTACAGGAAATACTTATAATGCAATATTTATAGCAGTGTATTCAATTGTAGTTATTTCCATTATAGCTGATACATTTGTAAAACCAATGATAATAAAAGAGATAAATTATAAACTCTTAGATGAAAATGATAGTAAGATAAATGAACTTATAATTTTCTTTGCAATTATTGCTGGACTTGCTACATTTGGCTTTTGGGGGATGATTTTAGGTCCTGCAATTACAGCTTTTTTCTTAACAATTATGAAGCTTTTTGAGCAAAGAACTAATGAATATAACTCAGAAAAATAATTACTTTTTTTTGTAGATTTCTGGGTATTCACCTTTAAATCTGCGATGAACCCAAAACCAAAATTTTGGTTCTTTTGTTATAAGAGTACTTAACCAATCTGCTTGAAGTTGAGTTGCTTTTTGAATGTCATTTTGCTCATTATCAGTCTTTTCAACCTTAATTTCATCAAATAACATAAGAGTGTAATTTTCATCATCATCAGTACGTATGGTTATAGGTATTATTGCTCCATTGTATTTTCTAGCTAAGTATGCAGGAGTTGAAGTTTGGCGGATAGTTTTTCCTAAAAAATTTACTTCCAAACCTTCTCTTTTATTAATCCCAGTATCTATAACTATGCCACACCCTTTGCCACTTTTCATAAGCTTTATAAGTGGTTTTATAACATTTGATTTTTCCAAAGATGAGTTTCCAAATTTAGCACGAGATTCTAGTAGCCATTCTTGATATTGCTGATTTTTCATCTTTTTAAAAACAGCTGCTATTGGTTCTATAAAAGCACCTATTGAAGAACCACCTAATTCCCAAGCAGAATAATGTGGAGTAACATAAATAACAGGTCTGCCTTCTTCATGAGCATTTTTAACAGCCTCTATATTTTGTATAGTTACTTTAGAAGCTAAATCTTCCTTGCTCATATGTCTAATTTCCATAAGATGCAAGAAGTTATAAAGAAGATTTTTAAAGCTATACTTTGTTATAGCAATTTTTTCTTTTTTACTCATCTTATTATCAAAAGCAAAGTCAAGATTTTTAAAAGCTACATTTCTGTATCTTGAAGAGATATAGTAAGCTAATGTTCCAAGTAAAGTAAAAAAACCTTTTCTAAAGTTTTTTGGTAATATCATTAAAAACTTTTCAAGTAGTAAAAATAGTTTAAAACCCATATATATTCTTATCCTTATATTTTATAAATAAAATTATATCAAATTATAAGTAAGAGACTATAAATAACTTCTCACCTTTTAGGTAACAGTTAAAAGATTCATCTTCTTCGTTAAATAAAGTTTGCCTTGAATCTTAACCTTTTAAAAGTTATTCGGCATGAAGTTATTTATAGTCTCTTGCTTAATAAAGCATTTGGTATAATTTCGACAATTTTAAATAAGGTTAGTAAAAACATGGTTGCATCAGATATTCAAAATTTCGCAGAAGGTCGTACAAAAGCCAGAGCATATTTTTGTTATTTATTTTCTAAAAATATTCCAAATAGATTGCCATCTCTCTCTATAGAGATGATAATGCCTCGTCTTTTAAAGATAAAGGCGGATTTACAAAATTGTGAAGGTGTATATCTTCTAGATCATCGTGGGGTACAAGTTACTCCAACATTTACACCAAGTGGGCAAGAAGATGAGGATGCAGGAAAAATAAGAGCAGATAGAGCATATTATTATCGTGCAGTAAGAGAAGCAAGATGTACTATAACAGATCCATACCCATCTCTTATAACAGGTGAATTAACAGTTACAGCATCTCAACCAATTTTTGATGAGAAAGGTGAGTTACTATATGTTGCTTGTCTTGATATGCCAATTGATGAAGTTATAAAAATTGCTAGACAAAACAGTACAGAGGTGTTTTTCTCAAAACTTTTTAAATATGCATATGGAGGTTTTGCTTTTGCTCTTATAGCAGTTGCAGCGTTACTATTTTTTAAAGGGATACAAAACTTTTTTATTTATGAGATTACACCTTCACATTTTGAGATAAAGAGTGTATTTGAAGCAACTATATTGCTAACCCTTGCTTTGGCTATCTTTGATCTTGCAAAAACCATAATAGAAGAAGAGATTATGGGACGAAATAAGGAACAGAATATTTCAGGTCCACATAAAACCATGGTTAAATTTTTAGGTTCAATTATTATTGCCCTTTCTATTGAGGCATTGATGCTTGTATTTAAATTTGCTATTACTGATCCTGAAAAACTTTTATATGCTATGTATATTGTTGCTGGAGTAGTTGGACTTATACTCTCTTTAGCTGTTTATATAAAATTTACAAAAGTAAAGAATATTGAGTGATAGGAATTGTTGATTACAATATGGGAAATCTGGCGAGTGTACAAAACGCATTTGCAAAGTTGGGTGAAGTAACCGTTGTAGAGAGTGATCCTAGTAAGTTTAAAGAGTATGATAAACTTATTTTGCCTGGTGTTGGTGCATTTGGCGATGCGATGGAGCATTTACGAGAACGCAATATGATAGAAGCTTTACGAGAGTATGCTGATAGTGGAAAGTATATGCTAGGCATCTGTCTTGGCATGCAACTTCTTTTTGAGAATAGCGAAGAGTTTGGAGAGCATGAAGGTTTAGGACTCATTAAAGGGAATGTTATACATTTTGATGCTTCAAAGTTTGAGGAAAATATGAAAATCCCACATATGGGATGGAACAGAATGTTTACAAAAGAGCATCCACTATTTGAAAACTTAGATGAAGAACACTACCTTTATTTTGTGCATTCATATCATGTTAATTGTCTCAATAAAGAAGATATTATTGGTAGAACGGATTATGGGTATGAGTTTACATCAGCAGTAGCTCATAAGAATATTATGGGAATACAGCCACACCCAGAAAAAAGCCATGAAAATGGACTAAAAATACTAGAAAACTTTATAGGATTATAGATGACACTTTACCCCGCAATAGATTTAAAAGATGGAAAAGCAGTTCGCCTTACTAAAGGCTTGATGGATAGTGCAAAGATTTACTCAGATGAGCCATGGAGCTTAGTAAAGAAGTTTGAAGAGATGGGGGCTGAATGGGTACATTTAGTAGACTTAAATGGTGCATTTGCAGGTGAACCAAAAAACTTAGAACAGATTATTAAGATTAGAGCAAATTGTAATGTAAAGCTAGAGCTTGGTGGCGGTATCCGTGATGAAGCTACAATACAAAAGATGCTAGAAATTGGAATAGATAGAATTATCTTAGGCTCGATAGCTGTTAAAAATCCTCAATTTGTACGAGATATGGCCGCAAAGTATCCTATTGCAGTAGGGATAGATGCAATTGATGGCTATGTAGCTGTTGAAGGCTGGGGTGAAGTAAGCAATATGAAAGCAACAGACTTGGCAAAAGAGTTTGCAGATGCAGGCGTTGTGGCTATTATCTATACAGATGTTGGTAAAGATGGAACACTTTCAGGTGTAAATGTAGAGTTTACTTTGGATATTGCAAGAGCAAGTGGTGTGAGTACAATTGCTAGTGGTGGTGTTAAAGATGCGGGTGATATAGA
>JAFLJV010000181.1 GCA_022712845.1 Sulfurimonas sp.
AAAACTTGATCCGATTAAAGGGATAAAAAATTTAGTTTCTATGAAAAAGCTTATTGAGGGTATAAAGATAACATTTAAATCTTTTACAACTTTAGGTATTGGTTTTGTATTTTTCTTTATTTTTATTATGGAGCTTCCAACGGTTGCTCTTTTTGGGCTTGATGATCAGCTTGAATGGCTAAAAGATAAAATGTTAATTATTGCTTTTGTTATGCTTTTAATTATTTTTGTTTTTGCTCTAATAGATATCATAATAGTTAGAAAGCAGTATTTTGATGGACTTAAAATGAGCAAGCAAGAAGTAAAAGATGAAATGAAAAACATGGATGGTGATCCACTTATAAAAGCAAAAATAAAACAAAAACAGCTGGAAATTTCAAGAAAAAGAATGATGTCAGAAATTCCAAATGCTGATGTTGTTATAACAAATCCAACACACTATGCTGTAGCTATAAAATATGATGAAGAGAAATTTAAAGCACCAGTAGTTGTTGCAAAAGGTATGGATAACATAGCACAGCAAATTAAAAAAATTGCTCGTGAGAATAATGTACACATAGTTCAAAATCCACCGTTAGCAAGAAGTTTGTATTCTCAAGTTGAGGTTGAGAAACCTATTCCTAATGAGTTGTTCGCAGCTGTGGCTGAGGTATTGGCTTATGTTTATAAAATGAATAAGAAGTAGAGCTGATTTTATATATATATTTCAATATTAGTAAAAAAAAGATTAATTGAAAAACTATCATTGAAAGAAAATTTGGTTTATAAAAAACTTTATTTTAAAAAAAACTCATTAATATCTATTTTTAAAGATTTAGCAATTTTGTATAAATGTTCTAAATTAAAATGCTTATCATATTTGTTGTTTTCACAATTTGAATAAAAAGCAACAGATTTTATACCTATATCCAAAGCTAAATCTAATTGTGTAATGTTTTTACTTTCTCTAAAATATCTTACATTTTTTGAAATATTTTCATAAAAATATTTAATTTCATTTTTTGTTGAATTGCTAAAATCAGTTTTCATTTTTTCACTTATCCTATAGAGTTAATTAATAATTAAACTTTATAGTT
The DNA here is from genome assembly GCA_022712845.1 of Sulfurimonas sp. Next base: position 1,077 of record JAFLJV010000181.1, read on the forward strand.
ATATAATCATAAAATCTTTACCCTATAGGATAAATTTAAAGATTATATTTTATAACATTTATTAAATAAACCTAAAACAAAGAATAATTATGCAAAATAAAATTCAAATGTTACATGAACTAAATTTAGGTAAAAATGTATGCTTTAATCAAATGTCTCAAACTAATAAACAAATACACATTACAAAATCAAAAACTAAAGTTAGTACAATAATAGAAATTAGAGAGATATGTAATATACAGACAATATTAGATAAGTATAAAGAAAATTTTGATATTACTATTTCAACAGATGAAGTGATAATACAGTTATAAGTAAGAAGAATTTAAACTTTTAGTTATTATCAAGCTTCTGATACCTAAATATGGAAAAACTGACTTAATTAAAAAAACGGGGGTTTAAAAATTCACTTTTTTTGATAATTCACTAAATAATAATCTACTAAATTTAACTTCATGCTTTTACTCAAACCACGATGTAAACTAATTATGTTTTTCATGTGAGAGAATACACCACCTTCAAGTGCATTTGTTGTGTTTTGGATATGTAATTTTTTATAATTTTTGTAAGTAAATAGATAAGGTAAGTTTGTTCTCAAACTTCTATATGCAGCTCTTATCCTTGGATGAGTATAATGGAGTTCTCCAGTAGTTGAAGATACACTTTTTTCATCTAAAAAATTTTTGTAATTTTCGTGCCAGTCATTAAGCTTTTGAGTAAAGTTTTTTTCTGTAGTTTGAGTTAGCCTTGAAACTATTTTCTTTAAATCTTTACTGGCTTCTAATTTTGGTCGCATAGTAATATACCGCTGTATTATTTTCTTTTGATGGAAGTGACACATTTGTATTGGAATATCCTTAAAAGCCTTGTATAAGCCTCTTTTACCATCCAAAGTACTACTTTGGATGGTATATCCAAGTGCAAGCAACTCTTCTTTTAAATATTTGTAATCTTTAACTACCTCACTTTCAATATGCTTCCAAATTAGTATCTCTTTAGATTCAACATCCTTGAAAACTAAAGTACCTAGCTTGTCTTTCCTCTTTCCATAAAAAGTAGCATCACATACTAAATTAACTGCTCGTGGTTTATGTGCTTTTTCGTCTACAATATATTCATCTCTTTGCTTCATTATCCAAGGTATTGATCTGTCATATTTAGCTGAAAGTTGTTTGAGTGTTTGGCGACTTAAAAAGTACTCTTCAAAGATTATTTTTTGTAGTTTTTCTGGTCGTCTCTTGTGTTGAAATTTTTTCTTGCAATCTTTACATAAATATCTTTGGATTCCTCTTCTTTTTCCAATTCTTATTATATTTTTAGAAGAGCATTTTGGACAAATTTTAGAGCTTTTTTATAATCCATTATAGAAATACCTTGGTTTCTTACCAATATACCGAACTTTGATGGAGTTTTTAAACCCCCATTTTTTTAATTAAGTCAAATTTTATAACAACCATATTTGCGAGGCTAAAGCCTCACTTCCGAATTTATACTTTAGAAATAATATCTCCACTATTCCTACTAGTGCGTACCTAGGTGATGTATGTTTATAAAACAAATAAGAAATAGTATATAATCTCAAAAAAATATAAGATAAATAATTGAATGAAATAGTAAGCAGAATAAACAATGCCAATCATATTGTAGTAATATCACACATAAATCCTGATGCCGATTCCATAAGCAGTGCAAGTGCAATGTACACATACTTACTACAAAAACATAAAAAGGTTTCATGGTATTGTAAAACTGAAAATATCTCCAATAATTTATCTTTTATCCCTTGGTTTGAAAAAATAAGAAATAATTTTCCAAGTTCTGCTGATTTAGTTATATCTTTAGATTGTGCAGATTTAAAAAGATTAGGTGTGGAGTTTGAAACTGATTTGATTAACATAGACCATCATGAAAGTAATACAAATTTCGCAATATTAAATCTTGTAGAACCAAATGCAATTAGTACAACACAAGTACTGTTTAATTTTTTTAAATCTAACAATATTAAGATAAATAAAAAGATGGCTACATCACTGTATGCAGGGCTTTTAGATGATTCAAATGGCTTTATGAATAACAATGTTGATGGCACAACATTTGCTTTTGCTAAAGAGTTAATAGACCTTGGTGCTGATTATAAAGTTTGTAATGAATTTATAATGAAAAGTATATCTTTGGGGGCTTTGAGATTAAAAGCAATTATGTTTAAAAATATGATGCTTGAGTCTCAAGCAAAAATAGCTGTTTTTTGTGTAAGTCGTGATGAAATCAAAGAAAGTGGTGCTTTTGGTGGAGAGTGTGAACTAGCTTTAGAAGAGTCTTTGCATTTGCCACATGTAGAGGTTGCTATGCTTATTAGAGAAAATAATGATTTTACTTTAAAAGCTTCAATCCGTTCAAAAAAAGAGTTTGACTCTTCAAAAATAGCATCAGCTTTTGGTGGTGGCGGTCATTTGTTAAGAGCAGGTTTTGAATTTAGCAGTGATATATCTCTAAAAGATGCAAAAGAAAAGATTTTAAATTTGATTAAGAAGGAAATATAATTTTGAGAAGAGGAAAAAATAAATCTTCATTTGGTGTATTAATTTTACTAGCAGCAGTTGTAATTGGTTCTATTTATATTTATAGTTCTGAAATGTTTGAAAGAGAAGTGCCAAAAATTACTATGGAAAATAATGGTTATTGGAATTTTAAAACTCCTTTAGAAGTTTCTATTGATGATATAAGTGGGTTAAAATCGTATAAAATTTCTATTAGAGATAGTAGTGGAGAGACAACACTCTATAATGAACAATTTTTAGATACTAAAGAGTCTGTTTTTGTAAAAGTTGGTACACCAAAGAGTGCTTATTCAATGAGAGATAAAGATGTTACTATAATTATTGAAGCGATTGATAATAGTAAATGGAATTTTTTAAATGGAAATTATGTAAGAGTGGAGTAT
>JAFLJV010000182.1 GCA_022712845.1 Sulfurimonas sp.
TACGAAAGTTTAAAACTTTTACAACACTATCTTCATATGACATCATACCATCTATATACTCATGAGCATTAGGTATAGATGTTAATTCAACGGATTGAATTATTCTTTGCACATTTTCAATATTTAAAGCATACTTATTATTTTCAACACTAAAAACTATTAAATCAATCATCTTATGCTACCTCAATTTGCTCTTTTAGTTTTTGTGAAATTCCTAAAAGACCAATAGGATCAATAGACATAATAATCTGTCCATTACCAAGTAATGCTGTTCCAGAGAATAAAGGATGATTTTCCATAATTCCTACAAGTGGTTTTTGTACTACATCTAACTGACCTAAGAATTTATTAACAACAACTGCTAATAAGTTATCTTTTATGTTTAGTACTACTATGGATAACGGTTTACCATCCATCTCTTCTTCATCAAGCATTGATTTGATAAATAATAAAGGAATAACCTCACCACGAATATATACAAATGGCTCATTATGAAGATATTCTATCTCTTCTCTTTCAAGTTTAACAGTTTCAGACACGCTATCCATTGGAATTCCATAATGAATATTATTCATATGTATATGAAGTAAAGATGTTACAGCTAAAGACATTGGGATAGATAATGTAATAACAGTCCCCTTGTTAGCTTTAGTTTTGATATTAATAGTCCCACCAAAACCTTCAATAGATTTTCTTACAACATCCATACCAACCCCACGACCAGAAAACTCTGTAATCTCATCAGCAGTTGAAAGACCTGGTAGTAGAACTAACTCAGACATTTCATCTTCAGAAAGGGCATCAATCTGCTCTGCAGTCATCAGACCTTTTTCGAGTACCTTCGAAGCAACTTTTTCTACATTTATTCCAGCACCATCATCAATAATTTCAATTACAATTTTATCAGATTGAGCATAAGCTTTTAAAGTTACTTGTCCACTAGCCTCTTTACCTTTTTGCTCTCTTATATCTGGCATCTCTATACCATGGTCAAGAGAGTTTCTCATAATATGAATCATAGGATCAGCTAACATCTCAATCATATTTTTATCAAGTTTAGTCTCTCCCCCCTCCATCTCTAACTTAACTTTTTTACCAAGCTTTTTAGATATATCACGAACAAGTTTAGGATATCTATCAAATACATAAGATATAGGTAACATTCTCATACCCATAATTAAATCTTGAAGTTGTTCTGTTAAACGATTGATAAAGATATATTTTTCCATTATCTCACGTTTAATTGTATCATGAGTCATTCCAAGAACATTATCTGCAAGATATGGAAGTGAATTTTTAGCAACTAATAACTCACCTGCTACATTCATTAGTGAATCTATTGACTCTTGGTCTATCTTAACAGTTTTACCAACAACCGCTTTTTTAGAATCTTCTTTTTTCTTATCTACTACTTTAGTTTCTTTTTGAACAACTTCAGTTCTCACTTCTTTTGCTTCTTCTTCCTTAACAGTTTCAACTTTGGCAACTTTAACTTCTTCTTTTAAAGTTTCAACCTCTTTAGCTACAGGTGTTTCGTCTACTTTAGCAGTAGATAAACCAAGGACAGTTTCTAAATAAGCTGTAATTTCATCTTTCGTACTCAATGGTGGTACACTTGAGTCAATTTTTCTAATGCTATCCATCATATAGATAACTCTATTTAGGTCATCATCACTCTGCGCATATTCAATAGCTTTATATTGTTGTTCTTGTATTATTTTAATAACAAGAATAGAGTTCTCATCTAATTCTGTCTTAGTTTGTACTTCTGGAGTCTCTTGAACTTCGGTAACTTCTTCAGCTACCACTTCAGAACTATCTTCTACGTTTAGATCAGAAATATATACTTCACCTTTATAAAGATTTTGGAAAAAACTATTTAATTTAGGTACATCTTCATCACTAATAAATCCAGATATATCTAAAAATCTACTAAGCTGAGCATATTGTAATGTATCACTACCTATAAGTTCCATTGAACGCTCAACTTCATCAATAATAGATGCTAAGTCAAAATCTTCAGCAATAGAACTTAACTCTTTTAAAGAGTCTAGTTTATGACCCTTATCTCCAGAGTCAATACTTAATAAAGATGCAATATCTAATGGTAAGAACTGTAACTCATCTATAAAGTTAAAAAGAGAGTCTTCTATCTCTTCATAAGTAGCATCAATAAAAGCAGTAAGTTGTGTCTTTAAAAGCAATCCCTCTTCATCTTCAGTACCACTTAAAACAGATTTGGCATTATCATCATTCATACAAGAATGAACACCTAAAACCTTATCTCCAAGTAAAGATAATGTATATATAGGATCATTTCCATAAAGCATACATGATTCATCAATATCAAAAACGATAGCATATAGATTTGAATTTATACAATAATCTTCATCTAATGCAGTCTTTGTAAATTTAATAGGATGATTTTTAATATTTCTAAGTGTATGTAATGGCATATTTAGAACTGAACTAGGAGTATCAACTAAAGCAAAAGGGATATCCCATCCAACCTCTTCTTCTGTATCTTTACCCATTTGAGCACTTAGTTCTGAAATAATCTCTTCAACTGTATCTGCATCGGATTCAACAATTCCTTCACTCTCTTCAGCTGCTTCAATTAAATTAAGCACTTCATCAAAAGCATTATAAAGAGCTTCAGTCATACCATCAGCAAATGTCAATCTACCATCTCTTAACATATCAAGTAAATCTTCAGCATGATGAGTAATGTCTCGTACTGAGTCAAAACCTACTATCCCACTACCACCTTTTAAAGTATGTGCAGCACGAAATACAGAGTTTAGTAGTTCTGGATCATCGCCACCAATATCTTCAATATTTTGATCAATAAATGCTAAGTTTTCTCTTGCTTCACTTAAAAACTGTTCTAATAATGGATCCATAATATCTCCCTTAATTCTTTATCAAAATATCAATATATGCTTGAAGTAAATCAGGCTTAATTGGTTTTGTTTCAAATAAATTTGCACCTACTTTATAAGCAGATATTTTATCTTCTTCTTTTGCTTGAGTTGTCACCATTATTACAGGGACTGTTTTATGGTTATCTTGCTTACGCAAATCAGCAATAAAGGAGTATCCATCCATAATAGGCATATTAACATCTACTAAATATAAATCAATTTCAGCACCCAAACTTTTTTCTAGTGCTTCCATGCCGTTTTCTGCTTCAACTACTTCCACACCCATTGATTTAAGTATTGAACCATGATAATTTCTTACTGTTTTTGAATCATCTACTACCATTACTGTTGACATAATATCTCCTAAAAAAATTCTATCTCATCTTGAGTTTGTGACCCAAGTTGTCCTGAAAAGGCTTCTCTTCTATCTTTTGCAACTGCTAATGTACTTTTTAATTTAACATTCAATTTATCTAATGAATCATTTACTATCTTTTCATCAGACTCATATGCATTCTCAAAAATTTTGATACTATTTTGTACACTATCTATAGCTTCAATAGTTGCAGTTAGTTGTTGAGAAATAATATCTTGATACTGCAAAGATTTTGCAGCATTCTCATCTAACTCAATACTATTTTTTTCTAAGAATTCACTCAACATAATCATAGAGTCTTGAGACATTTGGATAGTATCCATCTCAACCTCTTTTATATGTGTTAAAAGTTCATTAATTGAAGATAACATAGTCATTTTATTCTCCACTACGGTAATCTTAAAACTCTCGTTATTGCTTGTTTAAGCTGTGCTGGATTAAATGGTTTTACAATCCATCCAGTTAAACCTAAAGCTTTACCCTTTTGTTTTAACTCTGCTTTTGTTTCAGTTGTTAGCATTAAACAAGGAGTTCTTCCTGTTGCTGGTACAGCTCTTAAGGCTTCTAAAAATTCAAACCCATTCATAACTGGCATATTAAGGTCAGTTATAATTAAATCAGGAGTCATACCTGCTTTTATTTCTGCTAAAGCAGTCCCAGCTTCTGTATACTGTTTTACTTCTATTGGCATAGAGTTTGTAACCATTCTCGTTGATGCTAAAGCTGTCTCACTATCGTCTACAAATATTACTAATGGCATTATTTTTTCCTTTTATTTAATTAAATTATTTTTGATAAATTAAGCAATTGTCTATTTTTTTTGCTTTAAAAACAGAAACAATTCTACTCATATACTCAGCATGTCCTAAAAGAACATACCCACCTGGGTTTAACATGTCATAAAATGTCATAGCAACCTCTTTTCTAGATGCATCATCAAAGTATATAAGCATATTCCTTGAAAAAATAACATCAAATTTACCTAATTTTCTCATCTGTGATTTATCAAAGATATTAGCTACTTGAAAATCAACACTTCCATGTAAATCTTCCCCAAGCTCATAACCTAAAGCTTTTTTATCAAACCACTTTGAAAGTATTTTTTTTGGAATGGCATGAACAGAACGCTCAGTATACTTTGCTTTTTTTGCTTTTTGGATTACTGTGGAATCTATATCTATTCCAACAACTTCAATATCTCTCTTTTGGACAATATCACCCTCCTCTACAATATGAAGAATCATAGAGTAAGGTTCTTCCCCCGTTGAACATGGAGATGAAAGAATACGAATTGGTCTATTTTTAGGCATACTTTCATGTAGTTCTGGTAAAATTTTATCTGCTAAAACTTCAAACTGATCTTTCTCTCTAAAAAAGTAAGTTTCATTAACAGTTACTGCGTTCATTAGTTCTTGAAATTCTTCACACTCTTTATCATCAAAACGAAGTTTAAAAAAGTATTTTCTAAAATTATCAAGCTCTAATTCATCTGCACGCTTATCAACGTACTTTGCTAATTTATCAAAGTGTTTATCCTCTTCAAGATATATCCCACTTTTTCTATATATAAATTCACCAATTTTTGCAAAGTTTTCTTTTGTTAAAAAGTGCGCCATCCATTTAGCCTTTTATCATTTTGACTGCACCATCTACAG
>JAFLJV010000183.1 GCA_022712845.1 Sulfurimonas sp.
CAAAAAGAAAAAAAACTAAATAAAGAATAATCTAACTTCATTAATCAATTTTATGACAAATTGCCATATAAATAACAGTTCCATATAAAAATTACTATAATTATCAAAATTTATTAGTCAATGGAAACTATTATGAAAAAAGTATCTTGTGCTACATATGAAGGGATTGATGCGAAAGTTGTTCATGTTGAATCTACTTTAACCAAAGGTTTACCATCTTTTAGCGTTGTAGGGATGGCTAGTGCATCTATAACAGAAGCTAAAGAGAGGGTAAAATCTGCACTTTTAAGTAATGAGTTTACTTTTCCTCCTAAACGTATAACCATAAATCTTGCTCCAAGTGATGTAAAGAAAGAGGGTAGCCAGTTTGACTTGAGCATTGCTTTACTTATCGCACTTGATTTCTTAGAAGATGATTTAAGTGAGTGGTTTGTATTTGGTGAGCTCGGGCTTGATGGTGTTGTTAAAGAAAATACTTTAGCCTACCCTCTTTTACTCTCACTTGCAAATCAAAAAGTGATAAATAAAGCGATAGTACCTTATGAGAGTTTAGATAAACTATCTAAAATTCCAAATATAGAGTTTTATGGAGTAAAAACACTTCAAGATGCAATTGAGCTTTTAAAAAACCAAACTACTGCTACTCCAAGTATAGAACAAAGTGAAATAGATTATCCATCTTATGAGATTGGTAAAGAAAAGTACTACTACACTAAAGAGTATATTGATGATTTTAGTGATGTAAAAGGTCAAGAAATTGCAAAAAGAGCTTCACTTATAGCTTCAGCTGGATTTCATAACATCCTTTTTGAGGGCTCTCCAGGGTGTGGTAAAAGTATGATAGCTAAAAGATTAAGATATATTTTACCACCAATGAAATCAGATGAAATTTTAGATGTTGCAAAACTTCAAGCTTTAGAGTTAGTAGAGCCAGAGTTTAAACCTCACAGAAACATGAGAAGTCCTCATCATACTTCAACTCTTGCAAGCGTATTTGGTGGAGGCTCACATAAAGCTCAAATTGGTGAAGTGGGCTTAGCTCATAATGGAATTTTATTTTTTGATGAGCTACCTCACTTTTCTAAAAATATACTAGAAGCCCTAAGAGAACCTATGCAAGACAACCGAATAAGAATATCAAGAGTGAATTCTAAAGTGGAGTATCCTAGTGACTTCCTATTTATAGGAGCTATGAATCCTTGCCCATGTGGAAATTTACTAAACCAGCACTTAGAGTGTAGATGCAGTGAACTTGAAATACAAAGATATAAAAACAAACTATCAGACCCTTTTTTAGATAGAATTGACATAAATGTTGTTATGCAAAATGTAAATGTAGATGACAAAACAAGTGTTACATCAAAGCAATTACATAGACAAGTTGTAGAAGCTCATATATTTGCAAAAAACAGAGGTCAAGATAATTTTAATGCAAAGCTAAATGACGCAGAAATTGAGAAGTTTTGTACACTTAATAATGAAGCAAAAACTACACTAGATACAGCAATAAATAGATTTACTCTCTCTTTTAGAAGTATAAAAAAGATTCAAAAGGTTGGACGAACTATTGCTGATTTAGATAAAAGTGAGGTAATAACTAAAAAACATTTATTAGAGGCTCTTAGTTATCGAAGAAGATAGTATAATTCTTATATGAAAAAATATATACTTTTTGACAATGACGGTGTACTTGTAGAAACTGAAATGTGGTACTTCAAGTCTAACAAAAGAGCATTAAAAGAGTTTTTTTCACTTGAATTGGAATTTGATACTTATATGAAAATCATGGCTCGTGGTGGTAGAGCTTGGGAAGTTGCAGAGGCAAAAGGAATTTCGCAAAAAGAGATAACACAAGCTAGGATACAAAGAGACATCTACTATCAAGAGTATATAAAAAGTGAAGATATAGCAATAAATGGTGTACAAAATATTTTAAAAGAGCTTAGTAAAAAATACAAAATGGGTATAGTTACAACTTCAAGAAGAGTTGATTTTGAGTTGATACATAGAGGAAAGGGTATAGTTGATTTTATGGACTTTACTCTTTGCGTAGAAGACTATAAACACTCAAAACCACATCCTCAGCCTTACCTAAATGGATTAAAACTCTTTAATGCAAAAAAAGAAGAAACTATAGTTGTAGAAGATTCTCAAAGAGGACTAACATCTGCTTATAATGCAGGAATAGAATGTGTAATAGTTCATAATGATTTTACAACTACACATGATTTTTCAAATGCCACATACAAAATAAAAAAACTCTCTGAATTAGAAAAACTACTAAATAATGTTACAAAATGAACTTACCCTTTAATATATTTTATTAGAAATATGACACATAATTGACAGGTTTTCTTTTAATGTTTATTCTATTACAAAAATAAGCTTAGGAGAATTAAATGGTACAAAATAAACCAGAATTAAAAAAACAATATGAGAACTTCATTGGCGGAGAGTGGGTCGCACCAGTAGATGGTAAATACTTTGAAGCTATTTCACCAATTGACAATCAAGTAATGACTAAAGTTGCTCAATCTAACAAAAAAGATGTTACATTAGCAGTAGAAGCTGGATACAAAGCTTTTGAGACTTGGGGTAAGACTTCTGTAGCTGAGCGTAGTGCTGTATTAAATGCTATAGCTGACAAGATGCAAGAACATCTTGATATGTTAGCTCTAGTTGAGACATGGGACAATGGAAAAGCAATTCGTGAAACTATCAATGCTGATTTACCTCTTGCGATAGACCATTTTCGTTATTTTGCTGGTGTTATCCGCGGAGAATCTGGAACTGTTTCTGATTTAGACGCAAACACTGTTTCTCAAGAGATTCATGAGCCTCTTGGTGTTGTAGCTCAAATCATCCCTTGGAACTTCCCAATCCTTATGGCTGTATGGAAAGTAGCTCCTGCAATCGCTGCTGGTAACTGTGTAGTTCTTAAGCCTGCTGAACAAACTCCTGTATCTATCCTTGTTGTTATGGAAATTATTGCAGATGTCCTTCCAGCTGGTGTTATAAATGTAATCAACGGTTTTGGTCCAGAGTGTGGTAAGCCGTTAGCTCTTCATCCAGATATCAGAAAAATCGGTTTTACTGGTGAGACAACTACTGGTAAATTAATTATGCAATATGCTTCTGAGAATATTATCCCTGTAACATTAGAGCTTGGTGGTAAGTCTCCAAATGTATTTATGGAAAGTATTATGAGCAAAGACGATGCATTTTTTGACAAGGCTATTGAAGGTTTAGTTTTATTTGCATTTAACCAAGGTGAAGTTTGTACATGTCCATCTCGTGCTTTAATTCAAGAGAGTATTTATGAGCCATTTATGGCAAGAGTTTTAGAGAGAACAAAAGCAATCAAGCGTGGTAGTCCACTTGATTCTAGTTGTATGATGGGTGCTCAGGCATCAAAAGATCAGTATGAAAAAATCCTTAACTACATAGATATAGCTAAGGCTGAGGGTGCTGAAATTCTTGTTGGTGGAGAAAAAGAAAATGTTGAAGAATTCCCAGAAGGTTTTTATATTCAACCAACAATTATAAAAGGTAACAACAAAATGAGAGTTTTCCAAGAAGAGATTTTTGGTCCTGTTGTTTGTGTTACAACATTTAAAAATATTGATGAAGCTATCGAGATAGCAAATGACACAATGTATGGTCTTGGTGCTGGTGTTTGGACAAGAGATGTTCATGAGATGCAAAAACTTACTCGTTCTATTGAAGCTGGTCGTGTTTGGGCTAACTGTTATCATCTTTACCCTTCTCATGCCTCATTTGGTGGATATAAAAAATCAGGAATCGGTCGTGAAACTCACATGATGATGTTAAATAACTACCGTCACACTAAAAATATCTTAACTTCTCATGATGAGAATGCTTTAGGTTTCTTTTAATAGATGCCTTTTACTAGTAGGGTAGACTCAATAGAGTCTGCTAACAAAATCATAGATCAGTTACGAGCAGAGCATAAGTGTGAGCTAATGTTTCATCAAAGTGGTGGATGTTGTGATGGTTCTGCTCCTATGTGTTTTGAAGTTGGTGACTTTATGGTTGGTAGTCGTGATATAAAAATCGGAGAGATTCATGGATGTGAATTTTTTATGGCTCCTGAGCAGTTTGAGTATATGAAGAGTTCTCACTTAACTATAGATATTGTTGAAGGTCGTGGTTCTAGTTTTTCTTTGGAGATTCCTTTAGGGGTTCGGTTTATTGCTGTTTCTCGGTTGTATAGTGAGGCTGAGGTTGCTAATCTTAAAGATATAGAAGTAGAGTAACTTTACTTCTACTTCGGAAGTGAGGCTTTAGCCTCGCAAAGTGTTGTTGCCTTGTTTCATATCTCCTGCTGTGAAATGTATATTTGAATTTATAATTTTTACTATATTTTTTTTGGAGTTTTTATAAAAGTATCTTTTTTTATGTCCTTCTCTCATTACTTTTTTTTAGAAAAAAAGTAAAACAAAAAAATCGCACATACGAATCGTCGCTTTTTCCATAAAGTTAAAAGATTATTTGGGGTCTGCGGAACTCGCTTCGCTCAAACAGTCCTCACCCTTTTTCCAAATAATATCTTAACTTTATGGGCGACTCATGGTATGTGCTACTGACTGTTTGAATATTTTAAAAATGGTATATTTTATTATGTATATAAATTATCAATAAACTTGTAGCTTGCATTAAAGGTGTTCCTAAAATCATAAAAAGTTCATGCGTATTCTTGCAGACCTTGAAAAGCTAAAATAAAACTATTTTTGAGCGTTAAAAAAATGTAACTGTCTGAGCGAAGCGAGTTTTACATTTTT
>JAFLJV010000184.1 GCA_022712845.1 Sulfurimonas sp.
GCAATTGGCATTACGATTAACAAAAATTCTCTAATAGTTATAATGGCTATATTTAACATCAATTCTTTATCGATACTCACACCTATAAGTGAAAAATAATACTTAAATAAGAAAATTATATGAGAACTCATATATGGAAAGAGTAGTAAAAAAGCTAAAATTGCTACAAATAAAGTTATAACACCTGAGGTGTCTTGTGATTTTGGTACATTACCCTCTTGTCTGGCATCTTCTATCTTTTTGGGGGTGGGTTCTTCTGTTTTTTCAGCGTCATCAGCCATTTAATTTCCTAAAAAGAGTTCAATAAAATCTATAATAGATTTTACTTTAGTAGCCATAAGTGGTTAGCCTCCCTTGAGGCATAATAATTTTGTTTCAATAATTTTATTACTTCATTTTCATGGATAAGTCAATCCAATTTGCTTGATGAATTAATGAACCACTACTGATTGCATCTACTTTTGTTTTAGCATAACTCTCAATTGTTTCAAGTGAAATATTTCCACTTGCTTCTAAAAGTATATGTGAAAAATTATCATCTCTATACTTTACTACTTCTTTTACTTGAGTTGGTGTCATATTATCACACATAACAATATCAGCCCCAGCTTCAAATGCTTCTTTTGCTATATCAAAATTTTCAGCCTCTACTTCTATTTTGGCAGTAAAGGGAATCTTTTTTCTTGCTTTTTTTATATAATCTTTTAAGTTTTTAATAGTCTTTAAGTGAGTATCTTTTATCATAAGTGAGTCATCCAAACCCATGCGATGATTCACTGCTCCACCACATCTAGTAGCATATTTTTCAAATACTCTAAGTTGTGGTCTTGTTTTTCTTGTATCTAAAAGTTTAACACCATATGGCTCGATAATATCTACATATCTTTTAGTTAATGTTGCGATTGAACTTGCATGAAGTAACATATTTAAAACTGTTCTTTCTACTTTAAGTATAGTATGAGAACCTGCATTTAAAGTTGCTAAAATATCACCTTTTTTAAAAACTTCTGCATCATTTTTATTCCAATTTATTTCAAAATTTTCTAATGATGCTAAAGTATTTATATATTCTACTCCAGCTAGAACTCCATCACTCTTTGCGATAATTTTTGCACTCACTTCTACACTTGGCTCAACTAAAGCATACAGATCACCACGACCTACATCTTCTGCAAGTGAAGCTAGTACAAAATCTTTAATCATAATGCTAACATTCTATCTAGTGAAATTTTTGCCCATTTTTGAGTTTCATCATCCACTTTAATCTCATTTAATGGTTCACCTTCATCTATTGATTTTAACACATTATACACATCTTCAAGTGTGGTCTCATTCATTGTAGGACATTCAGGTTTTGTAGAAGATAAAACGTAAGTATTTTTAGGTCTTAGTCTATTAACCAAATTAAATTCAGTTCCAACTGCTACTTTTTGATCTTCTGGTAATTCTTTTATAAATTTAATAAGTTGAGAAGTTGAACCAACAAAATCGGATGCATCACAAATAGATGGATCACATTCAGGATGAACAGCTATTAATATACCTGGAAATTTTTTACGATAAAACTTAATATCATCAACTGAAAAAAGCTGATGAACAGAACAAAAACCATTAAAACAGATGATATCAGATTCTGCAATGTCACTTCCATCACCAATAACACTAGATTTAAGCCCCATTTGATTTGCTATATTTTGACCAAGACATCTATCTGGAACAAAAAGAATTTTTTTACCCTCTTTTAGAGCAGTTGTAATAATTATCTTAGCATTAGAACTTGTACATACCATGCCACCCATCTGTCCAACTTTTGCTTTTACTTCAACATTTGAATTTATATATGTAATTGGTAAGATATTTTCACTAGCAATACCAGCTTCATTTAAAATTTTTACAGAGTTATCAAATCCCATCCCGTCAATCATTGTAGCCATCGCACAACAAGCTAGTTTTGGCATCACTACACGTTTATGAGGAGAAAGTACTTTTACACTTTGACCCATAAAACCAACACCACAAAAAACTACATAATCAGCAGTGTCTGCTTTAGTTTTTTGTGCTAATTCAAGGGAATCACCTGTAATATCTCCTATCTCAAAAACTTCATCTCTTTGATAAAAATGTGCAACAACTGTTACACTTAACTTCTTTTTATAATCGTTTATTTTTTCTTTCAATTGTTCAGTTGTAAGCTGCAAAAAAATGTCCTTATTTTTAATAAATTTCGTAATTATATCAAAAATTGTAAATAGGTTTCTTTTTTTAACAAGTAAAAAAATATTACAATTATTCTTTAGTGTTAAACTATATTCGTATTTGAGTCAAAATTAGATACAATGGTAATAGCTAACTAAATACTTTAGGAGTACTATTATGAAGACGTTAATTTTTATAACACTGTTCTCAACTTTAATGTTTGCGTCATCTGCACAAAGAACTGTATCTTACGTCTGCTATGAGTGCCATGGAGCAAGTATGAATGAGAGTTGTATGGGTGTATCAAAACCACCAAACACACTTTCACAAGCAGATCTCTTCACTGCTTTAAAAGCTTATAAAGATGGCACTAAAAGTGACTATGGAATGGGTAGCACTATGACTGAAGTAGTATCAGGTTATAGTGATGATGATTTAAAAGAATTATCTAAATATATTCCAACTCTAAAATAAAAATATATTTAATATACCAAATATCACATCACTAAATACTTTTCTTTTTTCCTCTATTTAGTTGATGTGCTATTTTTCCTCTATTTAGTTGATGTGCTAATAAATATATGATAAAATGTCATAAAAAATTTTAAGGTAATAAATGGACTTTTTATTTAACACTAATGTTCAATTTTTTATACTTGCTTATTTCGTTGGTGGTATCCCCTTTGGTCTACTAATCGCTAAAAAATTTGCGGGTGTAGATGTAAAAAAAAGTGGTAGTGGTAGTATAGGTGCTACAAATGTTTTAAGAGTTGTAAAAGAGAAAAACCCAACTTTAGCAAAAAAACTTGGTGCTGCTACATTAGCTCTTGATACCTTAAAAGGTATTTTAATTTTAACCATTGCATATTTTATGGGACTAAGTGAAGCTACTCTTTGGGGAATAGCTGTCATGGCTGTTGTTGGTCACTGTTTTTCTCCATATCTTAACTTTGAAGGTGGCAAGGGTATAGCTACAGGCATGGGGGTTATGATATTTATGCTTCCACTTGAGACAATAATTGCTATTTTTGTTTGGGTAATAGGGGCAAAAGCTATAAAGATATCCTCACTTTCATCTCTAATTGCTTTAGCATCTCTTATTATTGCTAGTTTTATTATTCATCCTGACATGGCACATACTCCTGTTGTTATAATAGGTTTCATTCTTTTTTATAAACATATTCCAAATATTATCCGTTTAGTTAAGGGTAAAGAAAAAAGAGTAGTTTGAATAATATAATGACTATTCATATAGAAGATTTAAAATTTCAGTGTATTCTTGGGATTTTAGATTTTGAAAGAACAACTTTACAAAATATTATAATAAATTTAAAAATTGATTATAATAATGAAAATAACTTCATAAATTATGCTGATATTGTTGAAATAATCAAAGAAATTATGCTAAAAAATGAATTTTTACTAATTGAAGATGCTATAAATGGTCTAAATTTAAAGTTAATTAAAGAATTTAACTCCATTAAAAGCATTGATTTAAAGATAACAAAACCATCAATTTTAAAGGGCTGCAAGGTAAGTGTAAGCAATTTTAAAAAATACTAATCTTAATTATAAGTTAAAAAATTATTAAAAAAAATTGAAAAAAACTTTAAAGTTAGCTAAAATTATGATATCATTCCGCCAAAATATTCAATTATAGGACATAAAATATGCGAATTCTTATCATAGAAGATGAAATAACTTTAAACAAAATGCTTTCTGAGGGACTAAAAGAATTTGGTTACCAAAGTGATGTAGTTGAGACATTAAAAGATGGTGAATACTACTTAGATATTCGTAATTACGATCTAGTATTAATGGACTGGATGCTTCCTGATGGAAACTCTATAGATATTATTGGTGATATTAAAACTAATACTCCTAAAACATCTGTAATTGTTTTATCAGCAAGAGATGATAACGAAAGTGAAATTGAAGCTCTTCGTGCTGGGGCTGATGACTATATCAGAAAACCATTTGATTTTGATGTTTTAGTTGCTCGTCTTGAAGCTCGTCTTCGTTTCGGTGGATCTAATATAATTGAAATTGAAGATTTAACAATCAATCCTGAAGAGGAAAAAATTACGTATAAAGAGCAAGATATTGAGCTTAAAGGTAAACCTTTTGAAGTTCTTACTCACTTAGCTCGTCATCGTGATCAAATTGTCTCTAAAGAGCAATTGCTTGACGCTATTTGGGAAGAGCCTGAACTAGTGACTCCAAATGTAATTGAAGTAGCAATTAATCAAATTCGTCAAAAAATGGATAAACCTCTAAACATCACAACTATCGAAACTGTTCGTCGTCGTGGTTACCGTTTCTGTTTTCCAAAAGAAATTAGTTAATATTTCTAACCAGCCTGAATCTCATCAGGCTATATTTAAAAATTCTCTTAATTAGCTATAATTGCAAAAATTTGTTCTATAGGTAAAAAAATGTTATTTAAAAGCAGTATTAGACTAAGCTTTCTAATCCAACTTATTTTCGCTTCAGCTTCCCTTATTTTTATATTTTCATCTCTATTATATTTCTATATAGAAAGATCTATACTTGATGAAAAACATCAAGAACTTCTTACATATGCAAAAAATATTGTAGAAGATAAATCTTTATATGATTCTCATTTATCACCATCTGATATTTATGCAGGATTAAATCTTGAAATAATTCAACTTAAGAAAAATTTTTTTTATGATGATTTTTATGAAGTTACTAAAGACAATAAAATATTTCTGACAATTTTATATCCATTTAATGCAGATGAACTAAATTATCTTAAAATCACTAAAGAAATCACTAGCACAAAAGTATTATTAAAAAAAATACTTAACTATCTTTTTGTAATTAATATCGCAGGTTTTTTACTTGTAATTATTTATGCTGTTGGATTATCAAAAATGCTCGTTTCACCAGTAAAAACATTAAATAAAAAATTATCAAATATGAATGAACATTTAATAGCTCCTATAAAAATTGAAGAACTTCCTGAAGAATTTGAGCCATTGGGAACTACAATTAACCATCTTATCTCAAGAATACAAAACTTTGTAAAATATCAAAAAGAACTTTTTATTGGTACTGCACATGAACTAAAAACTCCTCTTGCAGTTATAAAACTTAAAAACCAAGTTACACTTATTAAGAAAAGATCTTCTGAAGAGTATATAGATGCTTTAAAAATAACAAATAAAACTATTGATGAGATGAATATTATAGTTTCAAATATATTAAATATAGGGCGTCAAGAAGGAGCACAATTAGAAAAACCTATTGAGGTTGATATTATAAAATTACTTCGTCAAAAAGCTAATGACTTTAAACTTTTAGCTGAAAATGAACATAAAGAACTTGAAATGAGTTTTTAACCTAATGGATTTATGGCAATACTTCAAGTTGGATTACTAAATCAAATAATTCAAAACTTCTTGCAAAACTCTTTAAAATTTACTCCTATTGATAAAAAAGTGATATTAAGAAGTTCTCAAAATGATTATGGTTTACTTATAGAGGTAATTGATGAAGGCTGTGGAATAGATGAAAATATTGATCTTTTTGCACCATTTAAAAGACAAGGAAACAAACAAGGTGTTGGACTTGGATTATTCTTAGCTAAAAGTGCAGCAGATGGATTAGGTGCACAAATAAGTATCAAGAATAGAACAGATGGTATTAATGGAACAGTAGCTAGCGTAAACTTAAATTCGAAACTTTCTTGCATATTACCTAGTAAGTCAATAAAAATAGATGATTTAAAAAATACTGAAGCTTTATTTTGATATAAATCGAACACATAATAAATATATATTTTTATATATTCAATATTAACAAATAATTATAAGGTAATTTAATGGCTTTACTAATAAATGATGAATGTATAGCATGTGATGCATGTCGTGAGGAATGCCCAACTATAGCTATTGAAGAGGGAGATCCTATTTACTATATCGATCCTGATAAATGTACAGAGTGTGTAAATGTTTATGATGAACCTGCGTGTATATCTGTCTGCCCTGTTGATTGTATTGTACCTGATAAAGATAATGTAGAATCAATTGCAGAATTACAATTTAAATATAAAAACTTAAAAATAGAAGAATAAGCCTAAACAAATGGCTAAAAGAGTAGCAGTTATAGATATTGGTTCTAATTCAATTAGAATAGTTGTTTATGAAAAAACTTCTCGTTTTGCTTTTCATATATTATATGAAACAAAAAGTAGAGTAAGGTTATCTGAAGGAGCTTACCAAGACGGTAATAACCTTCAAGAAGCTCCAATGCAAAGAGCTTTAGATTCTTTAAGCAACTTCATTACAATCATCTCATCTTATAAAGCAAGAAAAACTTTATGTATTGCTACTTCCGCTCTAAGAGATGCACCAAATAAAAAAGATTTTATCTTAAAAGTTAAAAATTCTCTTGGCTTAAAAATAAAAATCATTGATGGTAAAAGAGAATCTTATTTAGGTGCTATTGCTTGTGCAAATCTTTTACCTCAACAAAATAATGCGTTAAGTGTAGATATAGGTGGTGGTTCAACTGAGTTTTCACTGATTAATGAAAAAAATATAGATAATAATATCTCTTTAAACCTTGGTACGGTTAGAATTAAAGAACTTTTTTTTGATAATAATGACTTGGATGGAGCAGTAAAATATATAGATTCTAAATTAATAGAACTTAATTCCATAAAAGCGGTTAATCTTATTGGAATTGGTGGAACATTTAGAGCAATTTCTATGGCTTTGATGAAATTCAATAATTATCCATTTAGAAAACTGCATGCTTATAAATCTAATTATGAAGAATTTGATAAATTTTTAACAATAATTCTAAACTCAAATGAAGATGATCTAAAAAATTTGAATATTAAAAAAAATAGATTTGATATTATAAAACCTGGTGCTTTAATTTTACAAAGAATAATAAACAAAATTAAAATTAAAACTTTAATTACTAGTGGTGTAGGCGTTAGAGAGGGCGTTTATTTAGCAGATATGTTAAGAAACTCTAAAGATAAGCTGCCAAGCAATTATAATACTTCTGTACGTTATATTCTTGATTCTCATATAGATAACACTGCTTATTCAAACCAACTATGTAAAATTGCCAAATCTCTTTTTGACATATCTCATGAAAAATTACATATAGATAAAAAATACCGCTATGAATTAGCAATTGCAGCTAAATTATGTACGAGTGGATCTAACATACATTTTTACTCCCAATATAAACATAGCTATCATATAATTCAAGATGCATTAGAGTTTGGCTTTACTCATCAAGAAACCACGCTAATAGCTACCTTAATTAAATATGCAAAAAGAAAACTACCTTCATCTTCACATATTCAAAAATATAAAGATTTACTTCCAAATATTGATAATTTAAATTATCTTAGTTCTCTTTTATCAATAAGCATCTCTTTACTAAGTCATCAACCTAAAAATATTGATTTTAATATTGAGTTTAAAGATAATATATTTGAAATAAACTCTAAAAATAATTTATATTTAGCAAAAGAAAATCTCAAAAAAATAGATTTAACGAAAAATATCACTATAAAATTCATCTACTAAATTAATTCTGTAAAATCAACCTATTATTGGTATGCTTTTTGCTATTACTGTTCATAATAATTAAACAGGAAAGTATATTATGCAAAAAGTATTTGTAATATTTGCTATATTACCAACATTTATATATGCTTCATATAATCCTTTTTTTTCTGATAAAACTCTTCCCCCTAAACCTGTAGTACAAAAACAAGAAGTTAAAATAATTATACAAAAACCAAAGCCAAAACCTATCCCTAAAAGACAAAACATAGATATGACTTATTCTGGTTTTATTGAGAGTACAAAAGGTAAATTTGCTTTAGTTAATTTTGATGGAAAAAATATTGTAGTCAAAAAAGATGATTCACTTTATTTAAATGAAAAGATATTTAAAATATCAAAGATAACAAGTAATTATATTTTAGTAAGTGATAAACATTGTAGAGTTCAGACTGTATATTTTACTTCTGATAAAAGTAATATTAGATGATAAAAAAATTTAATTTTATATCATTTTTACTACTATTTATATTTTTATTACAAGGATGTAATTCAAGTAGTAAATATAAAAATGAAATACTAAAAGAAGAATTACGAAAAGATTTCAACAGATCAAAAAGAATTATACCTTTAGAATCTGCTATAAAAACTGTAGAAGTCAATGCTGAAAATTTTCAAATATTTAAATCAAGCATTCCAGATAATGAACAGATTAAACGTATTAAAATTCTTGGTGCTGAATTAAATGATGTTATAGCATTAATCACTGAAGCAACAGATCAAAATATAATTTTTCAACACAAACAAAATAATTATAACAATTATAACAATAACAATAACAATAACAATAATATCTCATATACTGCAACAACTGGACTAACTGGAAGAAGCAATGAAAATATAAGAGATACAAATAATTATGAAATCACTACATCAAAAGTATATATATCTGCATCAAACATTGGATTTGGTAGATTACTTAAAAAAACAGTTGGAGATAAATTAAGTATATCATATGACGATAATACATACTACCTTGGATCTACTAAAACAGTTACTCTTAAAATTCCATCATTAAACGGCTTAGCATCTCAAATAAAAAATACACTTTCAACATTAGGTGCTATTAATACTGTTCATGATTCTATTACATCAACTGTTACCTTTTCTGCAAAAGAAAAAGAGTATCAAGATATTATGAAATACCTTGTTATCCTTAGAAATAATCTTTATGTAATAGAGTACGATATAGAAATTTACGATGTTGCACTTAAAGATAATTATAGCTTAGGAATTAACTGGAGTTTACTTCCAACAAATAGTGATAGAACTGTTAATTTATCCTCTTCTACATCTTCTTCATTTGGATCAGTTGGTGCAACAACTACTGCAGCAAACTTAAGTGCAATATTTAATTCTACTTTAATGTCTGGATCAATGATAGCAGAGGCCCTATCACAATTTGGAAAAGTTGAAAGTATTCAAAGACCTAAATTACTAGGAATTGCTGGAACAGATGTTACATTAATTGATGGACAAGAAGAGCCGTATATAAAATCACTAACTTCTATAGCAGTTGGAGAAAATGGTATTCAAACATCAACTGAGAGTGCAACTGCACTAAGTGGATTAAAAATTACACTAAACTCTAATATTATGGATGGAACTATCATTACAAATATTGATTTAGAGATAAATAATATTACTGGCTATAGTGATTTTAATATTGGTGATACAACATATTCACAACCTAGGATTCATAAAAAAAATATTAAAAACACTATAAGAGTTCAACCTGGAGTTCCGATTGTTATCTCTGGATTATTTAGAAATAAAACTGATAAAGGATATAAAGGAATACCTGGAATTGCTAGTACAAGTGCAAGACTATTAGGTGGAAATGAGTATGAAGGTATCAATAAAAGTGAAATGGTAATTATTGTAACCCCTAGAGTTATTAAGTATGTGATGAAGTGATGAATTAATATGGCAATTTTCACAGCAGGATGTATTGAATCAACAAACAACTCTAATCAAATTAGAGATCGTATATATGAACTAGCACGTCATGATCTCGATTCTCCTGCAATGAAAATATCAGTAAGAAAATCCTCTACATGTATAAACTTTATAGCTTTTTTACCAAAAGACAAGATTATACAAGAAAACATTCTTAAAAAAGTATCAGAGTGTGAAAATAGAACTGTTATTATTTTTGAGTTAGATTATAAATATGTTGGTGTACTTTGTGAATATAAAAGAATTATTGATTATATTTTAGATAAACCAAAAGAGTTTGCTCAGGAGAGGGCTTATGATACAACCTTTGTTGATAATGCAGATGGTGTTAAACTTGTTTCATTTAATTTAGATAAAACTAATCGCAGTGCAAAAGCAGGTTTTATATCTTTAGGATTTACCATCCTCCTAACAACTACAATTTTCTCTAGCGGTTTTTACTATATGCAAGACACAAAGATTAATACTGGTAATAAAGAATCTCTAGCTAGTCAATATAAAACAATCGTAAGAAATGAGTTTAAAAAATCTGAAAAAATTGTTGAAAAAATTGATATTGTTGCAGCTTTAGAAGATATTGAGCGTATTACAAAAGAGACAAAATCAATACTTTCTCAAATGAAATACGATAAAAATAGTATTTGTGTAAAAATTCAAGCTCAAGAGATTGATCCATTCATAAATAAACTGCCTAAAAATATCAAAATTAAAAACAAAGACTATGAAAAGGGTACGGTGAATTACTGTTATGAAACAATATAATATAGTTATTCTTTTCATATTAATACTAATCACTATTAGTGTATCTAGTTATTTTTTCTATTTAGACATTATCTATAAAGATAAAATAGTAAAAACTGATGTAAAGTCACTATATGACTTAAAACGTATTGCTGGCAAGCCAATTGTGCAGTATGCAAATCCCATTGAATTGGAGGAAAAAGTATTTGAGTATAACCAAATAATAATAGAATTAAATATAGACGCAATAGCAGAGGTTCAAAAAAATATAATCATTATTCGTGGAGCAATACACAATAGTTTTTCATATATTTTATTAAAAAGACTTCTAAATATCGTTAAAAACGATGAAGTAAATCTACTATCTACTTGCTTAGGAAAGGAGTGCACCGAAGATAATTTTGGATTTTTAATACAAATTAGGCCTTACTTACTAAAGTTAAAATAATAGTTACCGATATTAGGTGTAACTACAAGAAAAAAAAGGACATAACATGAGACAAGGAAGTAACATGACAAGAAGTCATAAAGGAATGAGAAAAGGTATCTCTTTAATGGAGATGTTAGTTGCTGTAATTATGCTAGGTATTTTATCATCAGTTGGTTACAACTTTTATAAAAACTACTTTGATACATCACTAGCTGCAAAACAAATTAAAATTGCTGTTTTAATTGAACAAGCTTCTCAATTAAAAAATGCTCTTGAGCTATATAGAATTAAATTTGGTCTAGATGTAAATACTACACAAACATTATCAGTTTTAGCTGATCAGCGTATTATTACAGAAGTTCCATCAAATATGACAGATGTATCATCTACTGGTTGGGTACTTGAAACTAATGTACAAGATATCAATAGTACACTGATTGCTTCTCAAGGTGGTACAACAAATAATGAGCAATTAATTACTTATGATCTTGATCAAGGTACAGTTGTTGATAAGATGCAGTATTGTAATGCACTTAATAATATTGCATCAAGTGGTGTAACTGACTTTACTGTTGTAGAGACTGATCTTAACACTACAACAAGTTCTGCTGCAGGAACTAATGCAAATACTTTCTTTTGTTGGGATAGTAATACTACAGCTAACACAGGAATTCAATTACTATTTATCACAAAGATATACTAATTGCGTAAAGCATTTTCATTGCTTGAACTCCTAATTGCCATAGCCCTTGCTGGGCTTATGGCGTATGCTACATCTTTTTATCTAGATACAGCATCAATTACAAAACAAAATATAAAAACTCAATTACAATCACACTTTAATATTATTACTTCAGTAATTTTACAATGCAAAGAATATAGTAATATTTATCCAATTCAAAGTGGTGGTGCATTAGCTAGTGACACTCTTTTAAATACTCTTGAATGTAATACAACTGCCCCTTATCAACTAGATGGTGGAAAAGGCAGTTTTATACCAATAGAGCCATCAAACTTTACATCTTATAAAGCAACACAAAGTGGAAGTGAGTTTTATTTTAGTACTACCACTCCTATTAATTCAACTAATGATGAAGTTTTAATTGAATTAAACTCCACATTCTCTTCAAATCAATATGAACTAACACATGATGCAACAACAGCTTATTTAAATTTTTATCTATCTCGTTAAATATAATGGTATAATTATTTAAAAAAAGTAATATGAACCTAAAAAAGATTCTAACACCTAAGCAGATAATTATATGTAAAGAAGAAAAAGAATATTATCAACGCATAGGCATTAAAAAAAATATTTTACAAATTGCAATAGAGCATAATTTTATTCAAAAAAAAGAAAAAAATCTCCCTTATAGCCTTGATTTAATTAAAAAATATGAAATAATTATTGTTAATGAAGATGATACAACTTTTTATATAGAGTGTAAAGAGCTTATAGGTCCAAAGCGATTAAAAGAGCTTGCAGATCAACTTCATAAGAAAGTTATACAAAAAACTATACCTGTTCGTGAATTTAACGAAAAATTCAATGCTGTTCTTAGTATTGATCCCGATATTATTGAAAAAAGAATCAAACAATTTAATGCCCTTGATTCAGATGATGAAGAGATTCTGGAACTTCTGAGAATGATACTAAAACATGGCGTTAAGAATAGTGTTAGTGATATTCATATTAACGCTTATGAAGAGTTCTCATGGCTTAGATATAGACAAAATGGAAGAATTCAAGCGAAATATCTTATAAACCAAGAATTAGCTAAAAGATTTTCTCTTATTTTAAAAGAAAAATCAAATATTGATTTAATAAATGTGCAAGTTCCCCAAAGTGCTGGATTTACAGAACATTTTAAAGATGGTGATGTTGATTTTCGTATTGAAGTTGCACCTTCAATCTTTGGTGAAAATATTGTTATCCGTATACTTGATAAATCTAATAATCTAAAATCACTCAAACAATTATTTCCAAAAGAACATCCAATGAGTGAACATCTATTTCAATTTGTTAATCAAAAAAATGGATTTTTCTTAGCAGTTGGACCAACTGGTAGCGGTAAAACAACTACTCTAAATGCAATTCTTACTCAAAGAGATAGATTACATGAAATTATCTATACTATAGAAGATCCAATTGAGTACAAAGTTGATTTTATAACTCAATATCAAGTAAATGACTCTATTGGTTTTAATTTTGAAATTGCTATGAAATCAATTATGAGACAAGATCCAGATGTAATAGTAATTGGAGAAATGCGTGATAGAGCAAGTATTCATATAGCTCTTAAAGCTGCTCATAGTGGGCATATGGTTTTTTCAACTCTTCATACTACTAATGCTTATATGGCACTAGAGCGTATTAGAGATGAAGGTGGAGACCTTTTTATATTAGCTTATTCTCTTAGTGGAGTAGTTGCTCAAAGACTTGTTCCTAAATTATGTGATTGTAAGATAGAATCAAATAATAAAAAAGGGCAAAAATACTTTAAATCAGATATCGTTGGATATGAAAAAAAAGGGTGTGCTAAATGTAATTTTACTGGCTATAGCACTAGAACTCTTTTAACTGATATAGTATTTATTCCACCAGATATGAAAACTCGTTACACTTTTTACATGTCACTAAAAAATAGTTCTGTTTTAAAAGCTTGGGACGACTTAATTACATTTAGCTACTTCGACTCTGCTAAATATCTTTTTGAGCGTGGGGAGTGTGATTATGAAACTCTTACAACAGAACTATTTTCATTGGGATATATAGATGAAAATTAATATTTATACTATGCTAAAAACACTAAATTTCACTATTCAAAGTGGTAGAAGCATCTCAAATGCTATGAAACTTCTTGCAAAATCTGCAAAAACAAAATATGAAAGAAAGATATACATTAAAATCTATGATGATATAAAAGATGGTCATAGCTTATCACAAGCACTCTCAAAACATAAAATTGGTTCATTAGATACTATTCAGTTTATTTCTATGGCTGAAAAAGGTGTTAGTTTTCAAGTTGCATTAGAAAAAATAATTCACTATCTTGAAGTAAAAGATGAATTTCAAAGACAAACTCAAGATAAGACTTCACTACCAATTATTTATTTTTCTATTGCAACATTAGTAGTCTTTGGAATAAAATTTTTTGCAGTTCCATATCAAATGGCAAAAGCTGATGAATATCATCAGATAGTAAAAGATATGATTTCTAATCATCTACAATTTGCTCAGGTTATGACTGATATACTTTTTATTTCACTATTATTTGCAGCTGCATATTTTGCTATTTTACTTTTTTCTCTTTTTAGTCAATCAAGAATTATTCAAGGTATATCAAAACAGATAGGACTTTTTCTACCTATAACATCATCCATAATTATAAAATTTGAAAAATTTATGCTTTTTAGTATGCTTGGAGAGATGTTAAAAAGTGGTATTTCATATAAAAATGCAATTAATTCAGCGATTGAAACTAGTACTGTCAAAAAATTTAGAAAAGCTCTTCAAAGTACATTAGATAACATAAAATATAATGGAAAATTTATCCTTCACTCTCACTTATATGAAAATATAGAAAAAGAGCTTTTAGTAGGAGTAGGTTCCTCTCAACAAATTGGTACTGTAATGCTTGAAATTAGTGATAGAGCAAGAACAGATTCTTTAGATTTAAGTACAAAATTTTTTCGTCTTGTTACTATAGTTTCTATTATGTTATTAGCATTTGCAGTATTTATAGAATTTTATACAGTTGTACTAACTCAGATAATACTTCAAAAAGGTATGATAGATGCAAGTAGAACTGGAGCATTTGGTTAATGCGTAGTGCTTATTTCTTAATTGAAGCGATGATTGCCATTATTATTGCTGGCATCGTTGCTGGAGCATTTACTATGATGAATTACTATACTAAAATTCAATCAGACCTTTTAAAACAACAAAATACAAAAACTATATTAGAAGTTATTAGAAGTCGTATAGTTAATCTTGCTGCAGATCCAGATAGCGATTCATACTTTGAATTACCAAAAGAGGATTCTAACAATACTCTTCCTGTAAGTGT
>JAFLJV010000221.1 GCA_022712845.1 Sulfurimonas sp.
TTTTTAGCTCTTGGCGTATATTATATTCTGTCATACTTATTTAAAGCATTTTTTATTCCTTAGCATGAAACAGCCGTGATCATAGAAGAACTAAAATTAATCTATTTATGATATTATGGTATAGTATTTAAACGATAAATAGTCATATAAAACTAAAACTTAGGAGAATTTCATGGAGCAAGATTTAGAGCTTAAGAGCAACAAAAAACGAATTGATGGCATAAAATTATCTGTGGTTGGTATAGCTTTACTAAGCATAGCAATTTTCATGGTTTTACAAAACATTATGCACACGATAAATACTCCTGAGGAACAAGCCATATTAATAGAACAAAGCACTTCAATGCTGCCAATGTATACAATATTTGGTGTTGTTTTTCTAGTAGGTATTGCTATTTTAGTTTTTGGCTATAAAAAAATAACAAGTCTTACACCATAA
This sequence comes from Sulfurimonas sp., assembly GCA_022712845.1. Next base: position 440 of record JAFLJV010000221.1, read on the forward strand.
GTTACTTAATTTAAAAAAAAGATATTGATTGAGACAATTAATAAAAATATTTTTAATTATTGCAACTATCTTTATAAGCATATTCTTTATAATGAAATTTACAGGCATTTTAAGTGTGGAGCAGATAAAAGAGTTATTGGAACAAGCTAAAAATTTATCACCCCTTTATGTGGGAACTCTTATTGTAGCATTATTATTTATTGATTTATTTATAGCTATACCAACTCTTACCACCATAATTTTAGCAGGATATTTTTTAGGATTTATACTCGGTGCTTTATTTTCTATCATAGGAATTCTTTTAGCAGGCACTGTTGGCTATATCTTAAGTCGCCGTTATGGAGATAGTATTTTAATTTTTTTAATAAAAGATGATGATAAAAGAATCGATGCAGTTGAGACTTTTCACAAACATGGCTTTGTTACAATACTGCTCTCAAGAGCAATTCCAATGCTTCCAGAAGCTTCAGCTTGTCTCTCTGGAATAACAAAAATGGAATTTAAAAAATTTCTATTTGCATGGTTATTAAGTGCTATTCCTTATGTATTGATAATTTCTTATGCAGGTTCTATTAGTACATTTAATGATCCTAAACCAGCTATTATTGCAGCGATAGGGCTATCTGCATTTTTTTGGATCTCTTGGTTTTTTTATCATAAAAAACATAAAAGTGTCACTTAGTAAATTCAAGCTTTAATAATAAATTGCTATAAACAATACTTTACTAACTATTTTTTGATAAAATTAAGAAATTTTTTTAAAGAAGAGATATGAAAAATAAAAAACTAACATTCCTTATATTAGCAGTTTTGCTTCTTAGCATAAGTCCTTTACAAGCTTTTAGCACTTCTTCAGAATGGTTAAGACCAAATGGTGTTCCTCAGCCTAAAGACAATAGGTTGACATCACAAAGAATTGAGCTTGGAAAACTTTTATTTTTTGACAAAAGATTGTCAAAATCTCAAGAAATATCTTGTGCATCCTGTCATAATCCCGAGCTTGGTTGGAGTGATGCTGAACCAAAAGCAATAGGACATGAAGGTAAAGTTGGTCCTAGGAATTCTCCAACAATTTTAAATGCGGCTTATCAAACTCATCAATTTTGGGATGGCAGAGTTGAAACTCTTGAAGAACAAGCACTAGGTCCTATTGAAGCTGATGTTGAGATGAATATGTCATTAAAAGAGTTAATACCAAAACTTAGAAAAATTCAAGGATATAAAATACTTTTTGATAAAGCATATCCTGGTTTAGGCATTACAAAAGACACTTTAGCAAAAGCTATAGCATCATTTGAGAGAACAATTGTATCTACAGAGGCACCATTTGATAGATATATAAAAGGTAATAAAAAAGCTATCAGTAAAAATGCTCAAGATGGTTTTGAACTCTTTAAAGATAAAGGACGCTGTACCGATTGTCATAGTGGTTACAACTTCTCAGATGGAAGTTTTCATAACTTAGGCTTAAAAGATGGTGATAAAGGCAGAATAGAAGTAAGAAAAGGTATTGAAAAAGTTACAGGAGCTTTTAAAACACCAACTCTAAGAGATATAACAAAATCAGGACCATATTTTCATGATGGATCTGTAAAAACCATCCATGAAGCAACGGCAATTTGCGGAAATGGTGGAAGATTTTCAGATGCAGAAGGATTATCTCTTTTTATGATAGATAGAGATTTAACTATAGATGATATTGAAAAAATTGTTACTTTCTTAAGAACACTTGAAGGCAAACCTATGAAGTTAAAAATACCAACAAAGTTTCCACAATAGATGATATAATCACAAAAAAATAAAATGGACAATAAATGAAATATATTATAAGTATACTTTTAATAGCACTTTTCTTATCAAACACAGCTAATGCAAAAGACTTAGATGCAAATGCAATTATAAATAAGATGATAAAAGCATATGGAGGAAAGAAAAAACTTTCTCAACTAAATAATTATAAACAAACTTGGAATATAGAATTTATGACTTCAGATAAAAGTGGCTTTGACAATCGTGAAGTATCAATGCCTCATCAACTTCGTACAGAAATTGTGTATCCTGAGAGAACAGAAGTGAGAATGATAAATAAAAATTCTGCTACAAAAATCTTTGGTGGTAAAGCTTCACCTATTAAAGGTCCAATGTTTAATGCTGTAAGACTACAACTGATGCGTTTATACCATCCATTAGTTTTAAAAAATAAACTTAAAGATTTATCATTAAGAGAAAATAAAAAACAATATATTTTTGTTTTAAAAAATGGCAATTTAACAGTAGAATACATAGTATCTAAAAAGACACACCTTATACAACAAGCTATAGGAAGACTTAAAATGGGTCCTCAACAGATGCAATTTTTAACTCGTTATGAAGACTTTAAACCAAGACGTGGTGTTTTAGTTCCTCATAAAGAAATTAAATTTGTAGGTGGCATGAATACCGCTGTAATGACACTAAAAGA
>JAFLJV010000185.1 GCA_022712845.1 Sulfurimonas sp.
TCTGAATAGTTTAATAATAGCCCATAATAAATACTAATAGAATTATTTCTTTTCTTTAGGTGCCAAAACCCATAATTCAACTTTTTCATTATCTCTAGAATCTCTACGTTTTGTTCTTCTTGATGAAGCTCTTACATCTCTTCTTAGGTGCAATTCTTTTCTAAAACGCTTATTCTTTTGCAGCTCTTCTATTATCGGATGCGTGCTTTCTTCATCAACTACTTGAGCTAGAGTTGAAAATATTAGAACTATTTTTCCATCAGGAGAAAGGTGCTTTTGTGCTTGCTCAAAAAATCTTGGAAATAGTTCCTCTTCATAATACATGGCTTTATCAATTCCCTCTTCCAATGTATGTTTTGCAAGTAACCAAGGAGGATTAAAAACAATCAAATCAGCTTTAACATCACAATTTTCAAATAAATCACCATGATTAAGAGTGATCTTGTCTTCAAGTCCTAATCGTTTACTTTCCTTCGAAACACCGATAATTGCATTTTTATTTATGTCAGTTGCGAAGATGTTTTCAAAACCATTTTGAATTAATTGAAATGATAAAATACCACTTCCTACACCAATATCTATTGCGTTATTCTTTGGCCCATCATATTTTTTTAACCATTTATCAAATAACTTTAAATGATCAAACCTTGTTGGAAAATATGTTCCATAAAATGGGTGAATAGTTAAATTTAAGGTTTTAACTTCAAGTCCCTTTTGATACCACTGCCAAGAGCTGTTCATTCCTTGTGCTTCGGGAAAAGATATATAAAATTCTGATGCATCTGGGTATAACAATTCTAACCAACCAAAATCAGGAGATTTTTTAACAATGAGTTTATTATCTTTGACTTTCAGTAATAATCTATGTGAGGCTTTTCTAAATGCAGAACGATAATCACGTTGTCCTTGAAAACTTTTATCCTTATGTTTAAGTAAAAGGTTTCTTTTTAGTTCATTTAAAACTTGTAAACCATTGCTATAAAATTCTTCAACAAGAACATACTTTCCTGCAATCATTTCGACAACAGTCGCCTTTGTATTCATTTTACGATAGAAGCTTATAGCTTCAATCTCTGTAGTTATAATATTTGGTCTATCTGCTTGGATAGATTGTAAATCTTTATTCATGGTATTATGCCCTTTATCTTATGTTGCAGTTTAATGTATACAGGCTTTGTTCTGGTTTGATTTCTACAATATTGATGATTTATACCAGAGAATATTAATTTTTATAAAATATATCACTAGCATCATTTGCAAGTTCTTCAAATGCAGTAGAATTTAATTCTTTTTTATATAATGTTTAAGCTAAATATAAGAGGATAATATGACTTGAAACTCCTATATATAAAGTTGTATAAATCGTCATATCCGGATACCATGGACAAATTGATTTTGAGATAATATTTAAATTGCTTTATAGGGCAAGGTAACTATATTATACACTTCCGGTAATGAAGCAGAAGGTAAACATTTCCACTTTTTAGTCAGTTTTTGTTTGAGAGCAAGAGAGAGTGCTTGAAGTTGTAACTCTGCTTCTTGTAATGGGATATTATCTACTTCTATAAAAACCTGTACCTTTTCTTCATCTTTACCTTGGTAGATATGATAATTTTTTATCTCAAGCGTGTTAAAAAGATGTTTTACAAGATGATGAAACCTCTGGTGTTCTTCACCTTTGTATTCCAAAACTAAATAGTTTGTATGATCATCTTTAAGAAGTGGAATTGCGATGATAAATTGTCTGTCGAGATGTTGATCTAAAACCAGGGGAGTTAATGGTTCATCTATGCGTTCAAATTTGGCATAGAACGTACGATTGTTGAACTGTATCTGTTCAACAATCGAAGGACGTTTAATGTAGTAGTGATCTGTAGTAAATTCTAAATCAAAAACTTTTATACTGAAACCTTTAAAATGCAACTAGTTGCATGAGCCGACTGCTGAAGTCGTCTCAGTGACAGCGTAGCTTTGTTGGACTTTGTTCAAAAAGCGTTCTTTAATATATCGATTTTTCATAAATTACAAAATTAGAAGCAAGTTCTTTCATCTCATCTTTAATTTTTGTATGAAGATCATGGTCATTTACATTGTCAAGAACATCAGCGATCTTGTTTGCGATGATCTCAAATTCAGCTTCTTTCATCCCTCTACTTGTAAGTGCGGGAGAACCGATACGTACACCTGACGTGACAAAAGGACTTCTTGTTTCACCTGGTACAGTGTTTTTGTTTACTGTGATACCTGCTGCGCCTAGTGCTGCATCTGCATCTTTACCGGAGAAGTCTTTGTCTAAGAATGAGACAAGTACAAGGTGGTTGTCTGTACCGCCAGAGACTACATCGTACCCTCTGGCTACAAGTACTTCTGCAAGTTTAGAAGCATTTGCTTTTACTTGCTTTGCATGTGCTTTCCAATCGTCTGAAAGGTTGTATTTGAACCCAACTGCTTTAGCTGCGATCACATGTACAAGTGGTCCACCTTGGAGTCCCGGGAAGATAGCTGAATTGATCTTCTTAGCTACATCTTCATCATTTGTCATGATCATACCACCACGAGGTCCGGCAAGTGTTTTGTGTGTAGTTGTAGTTACAACGTCTGCATAAGGGAATGGACTAGGGTGCTCATCTGCACATACCAAACCGGCAATGTGAGCGATGTCAGCAAACAAGATAGCACCAACAGCGTCAGCGATCTCTCTAAACTTTTTGAAGTCTATCTCTCTAGCATAGGCAGATGCACCACATACGATGATCTTTGGTTTTACGATTTGAGCAATTTCCATTACTTTTTCATAGTTAATGCGACCATCAAGCTCAACACCATAGGTAAAGCTTGAGTAGTTTTTACCGGAAAAACTTGGCTTAGAACCATGTGTCAAGTGACCACCATGGCTCAAGTCCATACCCAATATCTTCTCTCCTGCTTTAAGAAGTGCAGCATATACTGCACCATTTGCCTGAGAGCCTGAGTGAGGTTGTACATTTGCATAGTTACAGTCAAAAAGCTCACACGCTCTGTCTATAGCAAGTTGCTCAACTACATCTGCAAATTCACATCCACCATAATATCTTTTATATGGGTAACCTTCTGCATACTTGTTTGTAAATACAGAACCCATTGCTTCCATAACAGCAGGGATCGTGAAGTTCTCAGAAGCGATCATTTCTAAGTGATCTGTTTGTCTTTCTCTTTCGTTTTCAATGGCTTGAAAAATCTCCGGGTCAAAACTTTTTATTGCGTATGACATGATGTTCCTTTGTTAGGTTTATTGTTGGATTTA
>JAFLJV010000186.1 GCA_022712845.1 Sulfurimonas sp.
ACTATTATCCGTAGATTGATTATCCCAAAATATTATTTCCCAATTTTGGTATGTTTGCTCCAGTACACTATCTATTGTTTCTTTTAGATATTTATCACTATTATAACAATTCATAACAACAGATACTAATGGTTCATTATCCATAAAATTCCTTAATTTTATTTATCACATATTCCTGTTCATAATCTGTTAAATCAAAATGACAAGGTAAAGTTAATATCTTTTCATAGATTTTTTCAGTAATTTGCAAAATATAATCTATTTTATACTTACTAAGCAAATGATTTGGTTTATAATGCACGCCACACTCAATATTATTTAATAATAAATATTCTCTTAACACATCTCTATTTTTAGCTTTTATTACAAATATATGAGGCAATACTTCATTAAAATTAAAATGTAAAAATTCAATTTCTGCAATATCTTTTAATTTTTTAAGATAATTTTTAGCAATTTCTTGCCGCTTATTTTTAAACTCTTCAACTCTATCAAGTTGCACTATCCCTATTACAGCCATAATATTACTCATATGGTATCTAAAGCCTTGTTCTTTGACATTGAAGTCCCAACTTCTCTGAGCTGAAAATCGTTTATCTGTATCTTTTTCAACTCCCAACAATCTAACATCTTTAACTTTTTCTATGAATTTTTTATCAGAGGATAAAATAGCACCACCTTCTCCAGAAGTAATATTTTTAATACCGTCAAAACTAAAGCATATAATATCACCTTCAATTCCAATTTTTTTATTATCTCTAGCTGAACCAAATGCTTGTGCAGCATCTTCTATAACTCTTAAATTAAATTCATTAGCAAGTTTATATATCTCATTCATGCCCTTTGAGTTACTTGCATAATGAACAGGCATAATAGCTTTAGTATTATTGGTTATTCGTTTTCTTGCATCTTCAGCATCAATAAATAATGTATTTGAATTTACTTCACATGGCACAGGTGTAGCTCCTGTAGCTGATATGGCTTGAAATGAAGCAACATATGTTAAAGATGGAACTAAAACTTCATCTCCAACTCCTATATTTAAAGCACTTAATGATAAATGTAAAGCTGATGTACCTGTGTTAACACAAACAACTTCCATACTAGTTTGTAAATATTGTTTTATTTTTTCTTCGAATAGTTTAACTTCTTCACCCATACCTAAAAATTCACTATCTAAAACTTTTAAAACTGCCTCTTTTTCTTTTTGCGAGATAGAAGATTTTGATAATCTAATTTTATTAATTCCACTCATATACTATTTCACCTAAATTAATATTTTCTGATTCACTGGAATCATGTTCTATTGATGCTATATTTAATAACATGTTATTATCACTCAATCCTCTAAAAGCCATCCATAGATTAGGTTTAACAGTTAGTCTATGATAATTATTTTGAGATAGTTTTACACTAAAAAACTCGTCCAGAGCATCATTAAAGACAACAAATTCTATCTCTCCTACTGGTACTATCAAGTTCAGTGTCATCTTGGTATGTTTTTTCCAGCCTTTTATGTCATCTTTATTTATTGTTGAAAAATAAGCTTCACCAAACCCAGCAAAGCCAGCCTCACTTTTTTTCATAGCATGAAATATATCACCTTTTGGATTATGTATTTGTCTTAAAGGTGTTAAAATCACTCCATCCACTTTAGACCTTTATCTTTTGCCATATTTTCATACTCAGAAATTTGTTCTAAAGTTTTGTCCAAAATATCTTTATCAGTATTGTAAAAATCATAGTACCACTCACTAGTAAATCTAATAGTATCTTTGTACTCTAGATTCGCCTGCCATTTCATAAGGAAAAGTACTTTATCACAGTTTAGTTTTAACAATCCCGCTTCATGAAATGGTATATTATCAGTAACTCTGAATGCTTCATTAACACTGCTAAAGTGCCAATATTTACTTAAATCCTCTAGCAACTGCTTTACCGTATGATTTTGTTCTGCACGTGGACCAAAATTAAATGCCTCACCATGCAAAGTATCATTTTCATAAAGTTCAGCCCCAAGATTTAAGTACCCGCTTAAAGGCTCCAATACATGTTGCCAAGGTCTTGTAGCTTCTGGACTCCTAATCTCTACGCTACTTTTTTTACTCCAAGCTTCCATGCAATCAACAACAATTCTGTCTTTAGCCCAGTCTCCACCGCCTATAACATTACCAGCTCTTCCAATTGCCAGTTTTACATTTGAATCATCTCTCTTAAAAAATGAGTAATAATAAGATTTTATGATTAGTTCAGAAGCACCCTTACTACCACTATATATATCTTTTCCACCCATTTTATCATCTTCTTTATATCCCCATACCTGCTCAATATTATCATAAGCTTTATCACTTGTTATAATTATTGCTGTACATTTATGATTTGAAGTTTTAAGTGCTTCAAGAATATTTGCAGTACCCATTACATTTGATGATATTGTCTCTATTGGGTCACTGTATGAAGTTGACACAATTGGCTGTGCTGCAAGATGAAAGAAAAATTCTGGCTGTTCCGCAGATATGATTTCAATCATTTTTGGCAAATCTCTTATATCTTCTACATAATGTTCTATCTTGTCTTCTAATTTAAGTTCTTCAAACATAGAAGGAGTTGTTGGAATGTTTTTTGAAATACCCACAACATTAGCACCTAACTTTAAAAGCCATGTAGTAAGCCATGTACCTTTAAAACCCGTATGCCCTGTAACTAATACTTTTTTATCTTTGTAG
>JAFLJV010000263.1 GCA_022712845.1 Sulfurimonas sp.
GTTCCATCTCTCTCTATCATAAAGTGAGTAGATACATTTACAGCTCCTGCTTTTATGATATCTGGTCTATCCGATGGAAGCGTTTCAGGAGTAAAGCGAGAAAGTGAGTCTTTAAAATCATCTATAGCCGTATGATGAATAACTATAATTTTAGGAATAATTTTGATATCTTTTACATCTAAATTATAATGAATTTTTATATATTCTTTTGTAAGCCCTATTCTTTTTTCTCCAAATGAAATTGGAAGTTGATTTATCTCTAAAGCAAAACTAGAGATAGAGACTAAGATTAACAAATAAATAGTTTTATACACTAAGGAATCCTATATTTTTTTAAAAGTGTATCATATTTAATTAATTTTATTCGGTTTTAATGCGAATGTCTATAATATAATAGTTATGAATCATGATGAAATAATAAAACAAAAATTATTAGCAGAACCAATGAGTGAAGATGCTTTAAAACTAGCTCGTGCTATATACAATACATATATCACATATGATGATTTAGAGATGGAAATAAAGTTTTCAACTTTTTTTAAACTTTTAAATCTTCACCCATGCAAAAATTCCATTATTGATATTCAAAATTTACTTGAAGAATTAAATGAACCATTAGCGGTTAGAAATTTTGAATATGAAGGAAAAACCATACAACTTAAATTTATTCAATTTTGTTCTTACGTTATCAAAAAAGACACTATTGAACTAGAACTAAGTGCAAGTTACCTACATGCACAACAATACTACATGCAAGATTCATTTTTAAAAGATTAAGGAAAAAATATTGGCAAAAAAATATATTATCTTAGATACAGAAACAACAGGAACAGGAGAGAATGACAGAGTAATTCAATTAGGTTACATTGTTCTTGGAGAAAAAAAAGTGGAAGTTCAAAATGAATTTTTTAATTCTGTTATTCCAATTAGTTTTGGAGCCATGGAGGTTCATGGTATCACTCCTGACATGATTGAAGGAAAGCCTACATGTCAAGATTCTTCTTCATATAAAAGACTCTTAGAGTTAAACTCTCCTGAGAATTATATAATTATTCATAATGCACCATTTGATTTAGGGATGTTAGAAAAAGAGGGCTTTAACACTCAAATGAAAGTGATAGATACTCTCAGAGTTGCTAAACATATACTTCCTGATGAAGAAGCTCATAGACTTCAATACTTTCGTTATAAGATGGAACTTTATAAAGAAGAACAAAAAGAAGCTGATTCTTTGGGCATCGTGATAAAAGCTCATGATGCTATAGGTGATGTTTTAATTCTAAAACTACTACTCAGCAGATTAAAAGATGAAGTTGCAGTGCAATTTCCAGATGATAATCCAGTTGAAAAGATGGTTGATTTAACAAATACCCCTATATTAATAAAATCATTTAAATTTGGAAAATATAAAGGTAAAACTTTGCAAGAAGTAGCAACAAGTGATGCTGGATATCTTAGGTGGATGTTAAGTAGTATGGAAAATTTAGATGAGGATATGCGTTATTCTATAAACAATGTTTTAAATTAGGCTAAAACTATATATATCAAATAGGGTTTAAAATTGAAAAAAATAATTTTTCTATTACTAATACACATGTATTTTCTTTCTTCATTAAATGCCGCTAGTATCTTAGTTGAATATGATAATATTTTAATATTTGAAATTTTAGGTGTTGTTGCTATTTTATTTTTACTGTTATTACATAGACGAAGAACACTTAATATGCACACTAAAAAACTAGAAGAACAAAAAGAACTTTATGAGTTGGTATTTAAAAATACCTCTAGTAGTGTACTTATCATAGATATTGAAAAAAATAAATTTATGGACTGTAATGAATCCGCTATTAAAATCTTAAAATGTAAATCAAAAGAAGATGTTTTAAATTTGCAACCAGCAGATCTTTCTCCCAAGTTTCAAGCAGACGGACAAACTAGTAAAGAAAAATCAAATGAGATGAATACTATTGCCATTGAAAGTGGTTCACATATCTTTGAATGGCTACACCTTACATCTACTGGTGAAGAGTTTTGGGTAGAGGTTATTTTAACTTTAATTACTTTAAATAATAAAAAAGTTTTACATGTAGTTTGGAAAGATATTGCTGATCGTAAAGCATTAGAAAAATATCTTAAAAATCGTGCTGTTATGCTTGAAAAACAGGTGCTTGAAGAGGTTGAAAAAAACAGTATTAAAGATAAAAAACTTCTTGAACAATCAGAGACCTCAAAAGCAGAACTATCAAAACTATTACAATCATTTGATGATAATGTTATTTTTTCTACTACAGACTTAAAAGGAAATATAACTCATGCAAGTAAAGCATTTTGTGAAATAAGTGGCTATGAGATTAGTGATTTATTGGGTAAACCTCACAATATAGTAAGGCATCCTGATACAAGTAAAGGGATATTTAAAGATTTATGGGATACTTTAAAAATGGGATTGCCTTGGTATGGAGAAATTAAAAACAAGAAAAAAGATGGTGGCTATTACTGGGTATTTAGTAAGATAAAACAAAACTATGATATAGAAGGTAAACATATTGGTTATTTAGCAATTCGCCAAGATATTACTGCTCAAAAAGAGGTTGAAGCCTTAAGTAAAAAACTTGAAAAAATCAATACAAATTTAGAACAAGAAGTTAACGATAGAGTTAGTGAATTAATTACACTTGATAAAGAGATTCAAGATACACAAAGAGAAGTTGTTTTTACAATGGGTGCAATTGGGGAAACAAGAAGTAAAGAAACTGGTAACCATGTAAAAAGAGTTGCTGAATATTCTAAACTTTTAGCTCTTTATTATGGTTTAGAAAAAAAAGAAGCAGAGATGTTAAAACAAGCTAGTCCAATGCACGATATTGGTAAAGTGGGTATCCCTGATGCTATTTTAAACAAGCCTGGAAGATTTAATGAAGAGGAAAGAATCATAATGAATACTCATGCTAAGCTGGGCTATGACATGTTAAAACATTCAAATAGACCTCTCCTTAAAATGGCAGCAACAGTAGCTTATGAACATCATGAAAAATGGGATGGTTCTGGTTATCCAAATGCTCTTAAAGGTGAAGATATTCATATTTATGGACGTATTACAGCCATTGCTGATGTTTTTGATGCATTAGGAAGTGATAGAGTTTATAAAAAAGGTTGGGAACTAGAACGTATTCTTAGTCTTTTTAAAGAAGAAAGAGCAAAACATTTTGACCCTAAACTGGTTGATATATTTTTTGAGAATCTTGATGAGTTTTTAAAAATTAGAGATGAGTTTTTAGACTAATTAGAAATAACACTAAAAATAATAAAAAGTAAAAAAGCTATAACTCCACTTATAAGAGCATATGGTAATTGAGTATTTACATGCTCTACCACTTCACAATCACTTGCAAGTGAGGATATAATAGTTGTATCTGAGATGGGTGAACAATGATCACCAAATATTCCACCTGAGATTACTGCACCAATACATAATGCTACATCAGCATCCATAGCCACTGCCATTGGAATAGCTACTGGTATCATTATAGAGAATGTTCCCCAACTAGTTCCTGTTGCGAATGCCATTATAGAGCTTATTAAAAATATAATGCCAGCTAAGAGATAAATACTTAAATTTTCATCTGCTAAAGAAGCTAAGTATTGTCCCGTTTTTAACTGTGTTGTAACCTCCCCTATAGCAAAAGCAAAAAGTAAAATAGCAGCAATAGGAACAAGTTTTAAAGCCCCACTAAAAGCTGTTTTACCCCAAGTTGAAAAACACATATTATCACTAAGTACATAATAAAAGAGCATAAATATAAGAGTTGTAAGCATTGTATAAAATATAGAACTTGAACCACTGCCTTTTAATATATTTCCATCTCCTGTAATATATAAAAAAACAAATACAAGTATTACCATTAATAAAATCGGTGTCAACATATAAAACATACTTGTAGTATTTTCGTTTATGATTTTTATATTGTTGGGATTATATTTTGCTTTTTTCATTGCCCCTATATCTATGTTAAACCATATAGCTAAAAACGTAACAAGCAAAGCACTCATAGCGTAAAAGTTGTATAAAACAGCGTCTATAAGGATATCGATAGCATCAACATCTATAACTCCTAATGATATTTGAGTAGTTACAAGCCCTAAAAGAAGTGCTCCCCACCCATTTAGTATAATTAATGAACTAATGGGTGCTGAGGTTGAATCACAGACAAAAGCTAATTTTGCATTTGGGATTTTATATTTATGGCAAAAAGGTTTACCAACTGCTCCAGCGATTAATGAAGTTATAGAAGATTCAACAAAAATGATTACCCCAACTATATAACTTAGTATCAATGCTGAACGGGGAGATTTTATTAGTGAAATTTTATTTTGCATAAAATCTACAAAACCACCTATCCCACCAGACTTTTCAATTAGAGCCATAATACTACCAACTAAAATAGCAAAAGCTAAAGTTTTAAGTATCCAACCTTTTGATAAAAGAGTACTAAAAAGTAAAAAAAGAGCTTCAAGTGAGGCAAGTATACTAAAATCATTTAAAACAACTATACCTAAGATAATTCCACCTAAAAGTGAAAGAATAACATTTCGTGTATATAGTGCTAAAACGATAGCAAGAAGTGATGGAAGTAGTGAAAATACTGAGATTTCTATGTTAAACCAATCAAAACTCGTAAGCTAAAAGTACTAAACCAGCTCTACCAAATTTTTCTCTATAAAGGTCACATTCTTTAGTTTTTATCTCTTTAAATCCTAGTTTTTTATAATCCATTAAAGTATCCAATGAGCCTATTTCTACAATAGTTTGTGCTATTGTATAACCTTTAAGCCTCGCAGTTAGCAAACTCTTTTGCATTAAATCTTTTAAGGCTCCAACATCTAAAAAACCATCTAATTCTTCCATAACATCAAAAACAAGTGTTCTAGTGTTAAGTTTAAAATCACAGGCATCAAGTATTTCTATAAATTGACTATCTTTTGCATCAATACCTATCTCACTTAATGCTTCTAAAAACACCTCTCTAGTTGCAATTCTTGGCTCATAACTACAAAGAGAACCAACACTTTTTCCATCAACTTCAGCAATTAAAAAATTACTAAAATGGCAACTATTTTTTGCAGTAGTATTTGTAAGTTTTTCTAAATTATTTAATACATCTTTATCGGTAGTAAAAAGAAGATCAAACATACCAATTTTTTTTCCAGCTCTAGAACTTTTTAAAATCATTTGTGCTAAAAACGATGCATCGCTACTAAGAGCTTTTCTTATTTTAATACTCATAACCTTTTTCCATTTTTAAAAATTAATCTATTTCATATCTTAGTAATAGTACCATACCTTATGCTAAAAAGTTTCTTAATTTTAATAAGTTTACAAATATTTTTATATTCAAATCAACAAATAATTTTAGTTATTAGTGATGATACTAACTCTGCCAAGGCTACTTTGAGCTGTTTTGAAAATAATAAAAAAGTTTTTGCTAAGTTTGAAGTAAATCTTGGAAAAAATGGTCTTGGCTTAGGTATTGGTAAAATAACATTAAAAACTGATACTAAAGAACCTTTAAAATATGAAGGTGATAAAAAAGCACCTATTGGTATTTTTGATTTAACTCATATATTTGGTTATAAAAAAGATTTAAAATTTAATATG